>CAMJFV010000315.1 GCA_946405045.1 uncultured Bacteroidales bacterium
ATTGATTTCAGTTTTCCTAGTGGCTTGTATCATATGAATGATCGAGGGAATTATCATTGTCTGTATAGCAACAGGTATCTTTTGTCATTAAAGATGTGCCTTTTAGTGGCAATATAGAGTCGTTGCTTGCTGTCTGCCCATGCACCGTCGCTCCAAAAGAGAGGAGAGACAGAATGATCGAGAGTATGTAGAATGTTTTTCGCATAGAATCAAATTCAGTATGTATATCGATTTTTTCATTTTCTGAATTTATATGTATAGTTTCCCATAGAATACCATAAAACGCATGTGTCGCCAGTTGTGAGACAATCATAAATGTCTGGATGCACCTCACATTGGATAATCTCATCTGTTTTGAGATTCTGATACACTACATATGGAGCACTGCTTGGGTGCCCGTTTAATTGTTTGGATACAGTGGTCGTATGATAAATATATTTGTTGACAACCACGCAATCTACTTCGTGTGGCTGCACTACTGGTTTTGTAAGGAAACGGTATAAACCATAAAATGCAGAGATAGTGATGATTGCTATTATTCCTATCGCTGTCTGTACACTTATGTTGAATTTTCCCATATTAAATAGAAAGAAACACCACAATCCTGCGGTGTTTCTTTTCTTAATTTTGAAATCTGAGTAAGATTAATAAGTCATTTTTGGCTCTAGTTTGCCAGCCTGCTCAATCATTGCCTCTAGCTGACCAACTGAAGGGATACGGCGAGTAAGCTTCTTCTCTGCATTGACCTCCTCCATCTTTGCGTGTAGGTTCTCTGCTTTACGGTGGCGCAACTCTTTGATTGTGTCTACACCAGCTGCCTCAAGCAATTCTGCAAACTGTCCTGCGATACCTGTGATGCGGAATAGGTCTGCGTGGTTTGTCCACTTCAAGATCAAAGCATCTGCGATACCTGTCTTTTCTGCCATTTCTTTTCTTCCCTTTGGAGAAGCGCATGCCTCAAGTAGTGCTTCTGTTGTGCGGATTCCTGCTTTCTGTAGCTTCTTTGCGTAAGCTTCTCCTACGCCTTCGATGTCGATAATACTGTGTGACATATCTTTACCCTTTTTAGTTAATATTCAAATTGTAGTTTCAGATGAGATTTTTGTTTTTATCTTATCTTTCTAACAAATTTATCTATGACTACTCTTTTTTCCAAATGATATTTCTATTATTTATCATAAAGTTGCTATCTAACATAATAAAAAGAGGGAGTGTCAAAACACAATTTATGAAATCGTGATTATACCAATATGAAACGCCTGACGGCGTAATTGAAAATTAAGAGCTAAGAATTAAAAATTAAAAATTAAGAGCACATTTGGGCGATCTCAATGTATCGCCCAAACGTCAAATCCAATGCCACAGATGTATTTCCTAACAATTACGAATTATGCATTATGAATTTTCCAAGGGATCGCCCCTACGAACAAATTCACTGCTACAGATGTGTTTCCAAATAATTATGCATTATGCATTGTGAATTATGAATTATGAATTATGAATTATGAATTCACGCATCACGCCAGTCTCCGTTCTTCTTGATCAATTCAATTAGTTTGTCTACGGCTTCGTCTTCAGGAATAAGTTTTTCGATACATTCCTGTTTCTTGTACAGATTGACTTTGCCTCTTGCTGATCCTACATATCCGTAGTCGGCATCTGCCATCTCTCCCGGGCCGTTGACGATGCATCCCATGACTCCGATCTTCAATCCTGTCAGATGGGATGTCTTCGCTTTGATCTTTGCTAGTGTCGACTGTAGGTCGTACAATGTGCGTCCGCAGCTTGGACAAGATATATATTCTGTCTTCACCACTCTTGTACGTGTGGCCTGAAGTATGCCGAACGCTACTGATAGCGACTCTTTCAACTTTGATTTGATACAGATTCCGCTTGGCAGATGGTCGATGAAGAAGATTCCGTTGTCGGCTCCTGCGCACACCTGCAATTGTCCGTTGTCTGTTGTGTCGTATGTCGATTCCAGGATGATGGGATTGCTCTTGCCCAACGCTGTAAGCATCACGAAGATATTGCGTCTGCATGATACATCATTCATGTCAGCATCCGACTTGATTATCAATACTACGTCGTCGGCTACATTTTTCAATGTGGCTTCTGATGCCTCTCCATACGATAGCTGTAGGAATTTGTAATCCGCATTCACGTCGCCGATCTTTGAAATCTCATTGGCTGAGAATAGCGGATAGCAATTTGCCTCTCCTTTCCAATTGGCGAATGGCACGATCTGTGCGACGTTGCAGCTCGCATCATACTTGTCTTTTGATACGAAGTCTGGCTTCAAACCGTCGGCTTCAGCATATTCGGAAATCACAACTGGCACTTTGCCTCCTCCGATTATTCCGCATCTGCCTACTTTTCTCGCTTCAAGTTTGCAGATATTTTTCAATGCATACTCCTGGTTTGCTGTTGTCTTCTTCGCAACTTTGGAATTGATATAGTCGGCAAGCGACTTTGCAACTGGAATCTCGCATTCAGGATCCTCACTCAGTGACACTCTGATTGTGTCTCCGATTCCGTCGTAGAGAAGGGCTCCTATACCAGCCGCACTCTTCACACGTCCATCCTCACCTGCACCTGCTTCTGTCACACCAAGATGGATAGGGTAGTGAAGGTCTTCTGCTTCCATTCTCTCCACAAGCAGACGGACTGTTTGCACCATGATGATTACGTTGGACGCTTTGATTGAGATCACAACATCGTTGAAATTCTCAGACTTGCATATTCTTAAAAACTCAAGACATGATTCAACCATTCCGTTGGATGTGTCGCCATATCTGGAAAGGATTCTGTCGGATAGTGATCCGTGATTCACTCCGATTCTTATCGCTGTCTTATGCTCTTTGCAGATGTTAAGGAATGGCACGAAACGGTCGCGGATCTTCTGCAACTCAGCCGCATATTCCTCGTCTGTATATTCGAATCTCTTTTGTGTATGCACGCTGTCGACGTAGTTGCCGGGATTGATTCTGACTTTCTCTACGTACTGTGCTGCCACGTCTGCTGCGGCAGGGTTGAAATGGATGTCTGCTACCAATGGCACATTGCATCCAAGTTCAGCCAAACGTTTCTCGATGAACTGCAGATTGTTGGCCTCTTTCTGACCCTGGGCTGTAAAACGTACGATTTCTCCACCCACGTCAGCGATTCGTTTGCATTGTTGTGCCGACGCTTCTATATCATTAGTGTCGGTGTTTGCCATCGACTGTATGCGGATGGGGTTGTTTCCTCCGATCACCACATTGCCCACATGCACTTCAGTCGTCTGTCGACGGCTATATTTAAGAATATTAGTCATGACTATTATAAGTTATCTTCTTTACTTATTTGCCTTGCTTGTCGTTCTCTATTCTGTTCACAGACTTCATTCCGTGGACTTTTAACAGATTAAGACAAAGATTGTTAAGGTCTTCCACGTCGTGGATATATAGTGTGATGTCACCTTCGAAGATTCCATCTTTAGTGTCGATGTTGACCTTT
>CAMJFV010000316.1 GCA_946405045.1 uncultured Bacteroidales bacterium
ATTTCCATTACTTTTCCTGACGTCTTCTACATTGTGAATCATGCATTCTTAATTATGAATAATTTTCTGTATCTTCGCATAACATTTTGATTCCTATCATAGATGAAATATGTCAGTGTTATTCTTCCGCTTGCTCTCAACCGTGTGCTGACTTACGCAGTGCCTGATGAGCTGGCTGCCGACGTGATTGTCGGTGGCAGGGTTGTGGTGCCTGTCGGAAAAAAGAAGCTTTACACTGGCATCGTTTTCCAACTCTTCGATGACTTCGAAGATGATATTGAGATTAAGGAGGTCATCTCTGTTCTCGACTGTAATCCAGTCGTCACTCAGCTTCAACTTAATCTTTGGAAATGGATCGCAGAGTATTATATCTGTAGCCTTGGTGAGGTGATGAAAGCTGCTTTGCCTTCTGGACTGAAGATGGAGAGTGAAACCCTCGTCGCCGCAAATGAGGATTTTGAGGAGGTAGAGCCGCTCAAGAAGACGGAATTGGCTGTGATGGAAAATCTTTCTTCTTCCAAACAGACGAGTATAGAGGAACTTAGCAGGTTGGTTAAGGTGAAAAACCTTCTTCCTACTATGCAGTCGCTTCTCGCTAAGGGGGCTATCACTTTGAATGAACAGCTGAAGGATGGCTATAAACCGAAATTGGAGACTTATGTCACCGTCTCCGACCGTCTGCTTGATACTGACTCCATGAATAAGGCTGCGGCTGAGCTGGAACGTTCACCCAAACAACTTGAACTTCTGCTCAAATTCCTTTCTATGTCGAGTTTTTATGTGAAGGGGGAGCAGAAGGAGGTGACTAAAAAGGATCTTCTTGCAAAAGCAGATGCGTCACCTGCCGTATTACAAGGATTGATAAAGAAGGATATTTTCCGTCTTTACGACAAGGAAATAGGTAGGATCGACAACAGTAAATATGCTAATGTTGTGGATCGATATCCGCTCACTGATGCCCAGAATAAAGCATATGATGAGATAATTTCCAATTTTCAGCAGAAGGATGTCGTCTTATTGCATGGCGTGACTTCTTGCGGAAAGACGGAGATTTATATCAAACTTATTGATGATGCTATAGCGAGTGGCAAACAGGCTTTGTTCCTGCTTCCTGAAATCGCTCTTACTACTCAGCTCACCACTCGTTTAAGACGTGTGTTTGGAGAACAACTTGGTATATATCATTCTAAATTCTCTGATAATGAGAGGGTTGAGGTGTGGCAGAATATGTTGTCACCGGATAAAGAATACAAGGTGATTCTTGGTGTACGCTCGTCGATTTTCCTTCCATTCCGCAATCTGGGAATTGTGATTGTGGATGAGGAACATGAGAATACCTACAAACAGTATGATCCAGCACCTCGTTATCATGCCCGTAATGCTGCGGTGGTGCTAGCGAAAATACATAACGCAAAGGTTTTGCTCGGCTCGGCAACTCCGTCGATAGAGAGTTATTTCCATGCCACACAGAGCAAAAAATATGGTTTTGTGGAGCTATTGACTCGTTATGCGGATATACAGTTGCCAGAAATAGATGTAGTCGACGTGAAGACGGAGCGTCTGCAGAAGAAGATGACTGGATTGTTCAGCCAGAAACTGATTGATGAGATGACGCGTGCCATCGCCAATCATGAGCAGATAATCTTATTTCAGAACAGACGTGGATATTCTCCATATATGGAATGCAGGAGTTGTGCCTACGTGCCTCGCTGCATCTACTGTGATGTGAGTCTGACTCTCCATCGCAACGATGATTCGCTTGTCTGCCATTATTGTGGCTATACGATACCTGTCCCACAATTCTGTCCATCTTGTGGCAATCCCACACTTAGCAACCGTGGATTCGGTACGGAGAAGGCAGAAGAGGAGATCCGCAAGATTTTTCCTTCCGCTAAAGTGGCTCGTCTTGATCTGGATGTGGCAAAATCACGCAAGAGCTACGAGTCTATAATCTCTGATTTTGAGCGTGGCAAGACAGATATCCTTGTCGGCACTCAGATGATTTCCAAGGGATTGGATTTTGAGAAGGTTAGAGTGGTGGGAATCCTTAGTGCGGATTCAATGCTTCATTATCCAGATTTTCGTGCTCATGAACGAGCTTTCCAGTTGATATCGCAGGTGGGAGGACGAGCCGGCAGACATGGCAAGCGAGGCTTGGTAGTGCTGCAAACAAGTGATGTGAATCATCCTGTTGTGGATCAAGTATGTAAAAATTCATACAAGAGTATGTATCTCTCTCAGTTGAATGAGCGTACTACGTTCCGTTATCCGCCATTCTACCGCCTGATTAATCTTATGGTCAAGGGAAAAGACGTGGATAAGACAGAAGCTGCAGCGTATGAGTTGGCGACGGTGCTGCGTTCACACTTCGGTCAGTTTGTGTATGGCCCGGATCTTCCTGTCATCACAAGGATACAGACGTTGCATATACGTAAGATCATGATCAAGCTTGATGCCAACACTAATATCGCACCGTCGAAACAGATTATGAAACAATGTGTCGATAATCTTCTGCTTCGTCACAAAAGTGTGTTTGTGCAGATTGATGTCGACCCGATGTAAATAATTTTAGATGAGAGATGAGAGATGAGAGTTGTTTGAGTCAACCATCAACCGTCAACCATCAATCATCAACCATTAATCAAATATTATGCCAAAAGAGTACAGACTTACGGATTTTCTGCCTACGACAAAGAAAGAGACAGATTTGAGAGGATGGGATTACGTGGATGTAGTCTTGTTCTCTGGAGACGCGTATGTTGACCACCCTTCGTTTGCAGGGGCTGTGGTCGGCAGATGTCTGGAGTCGTACGGATTGCGAGTGGCTCTTGTGCCACAACCAGATTGGCATGGTGATTACCGTGATTTCAAGAAATTTGGCAAACCACGTATGTTTTTTGCGGTCTCATCTGGCTGTATGGATTCGATGGTGAACCATTACACGGCTGGATTGAGAAAACGTAGTGACGACGCCTATTCTCCCGATGGAAAGGCAGGTTTCCGACCTGATCGTTGCACCACCGTCTACACGAAGATATTGAAAGAACTTTATCCGGATGTGCCAGTTGTGATCGGCGGATTGGAGGCGAGTCTCCGTCGTCTTACCCATTATGATTACTGGGATGACACATTGATGCCGACTATTTTAGCCACCTGTGGAGCTGACTTGTTGATCTATGGAATGGGAGAGTTGCCACTTAAAGAGATAGCTACCCGATGCAAGAGAGGCGAGAGTGTTTTTGGAATGCACGATGTGCCTCAGACTTCGTATATTATTGAAGGGAATAAGATTCCCGAATACGACGGTGAGACTTTTGAACTGTTTCCGCATTTTGAGTGTGTGAAGGATAAAATGAAACAGGCAAAGAATTTCCGTGTGATAGAGGAGGAGAGTAATAAGATGGAGGCACGTCGTCTCGTGCAACGTATTGACAAGAATCATATAACGGTGGTCAATCCTCCATTCCATGTGATGGAGTAGAAGGATTTGGAT
>CAMJFV010000317.1 GCA_946405045.1 uncultured Bacteroidales bacterium
CAAATAAAAGACCGCCTCTTTTTGAGAGGCGGTCTTTATATAATCAACCAAATTAATGATCAAATTAGTTGTTCTCTGGACGCAACTTACGTACAGTAACAGCTGTCTGCCACATTTCGCTCTCACGAAGTGCCTTAAGCTCCTTCTCAAGACCAGCACGGTAGTCAGGCTTTGAGTTAGCGTCGATAGAGATCTGAGCCTCGTTACCAGACTTAACACTAGCGTAAAGCTTCTCAACAACTGGCTTGATTGCATCGTGGAATGGAGTCATCCAATCCAAAGCACCACGCTGAGCGGTAGTAGAACAGTTAGCATACATCCAGTCCATACCGTTCTTTGCGAACAAAGGCATCAAAGACTGAGTAAGCTCCTCAACTGTCTCGTTGAATGCCTCTGATGGAGTGTGTCCGTTCTCACGCAATACCTCGTACTGAGCAAGAAGAAGACCCTGGATAGCACCCATCAATGAACCACGCTCACCTGTAAGGTCTGAAGTAGCCTCACGCTGGAATGTAGTCTCGAACATGTAACCTGAACCGATACCGATACCAAGTGCCAATGTCTTCTCCAATGCCTTACCTGTTGCATCCTGGTAAACTGCGTATGAAGAGTTAAGACCACGACCCTCTAGGAACATTGTACGTAGAGATGTACCAGAACCCTTAGGAGCTACCATGATAACGTCGATATCCTTAGCAGGAACAACACCTGTACGATCGTTCCAAGTGATTGCAAATCCGTGTGAGAAGTAAAGAGTCTTACCTGGAGTAAGATACTTCTTGATTGTTGGCCATACTGACATTACAGCAGCATCTGAAAGAAGACACATTACGATAGTAGCCTTCTCACAAGCCTCTTCGATACCGAATAGAGTCTCACCTGGCTTCCAACCATCAGCTACAGCCTTATCGTAAGTCTTACCTGGACGCTGTCCAACGATTACATTGAAACCGTTGTCACGTAGGTTCAAGCTCTGACCTGGACCCTGTACACCATATCCGATTACTGCAATTGTCTCGTTCTTAAGAACCTCACGTGCTTTCTCCAATGGAAACTCATCGCGTGTCATCACTTCTTCGATAACGCCGCCAAAATTCATTTTTGCCATTTTCTATCTTTAAAAATTACAATTATTCAAATGTTCAATACACAATCAGCATAGTAATAATCCTACACAAAAACCGATTGTGACGCAAAAATACAAAAAAACAATTCGCCAACGACTATATTTTATAACATTTTTTCATTTTTTTTCATCGCGACCTGTTTTTACATAAAAAAAAGAGAGAAACATAAGTTTCTCTCCCCTTGGAGCGGAAGACGGGGCTCAAACCCGCAACTTTCAGCTTGGAAGGCTGACGCTCTATCAATTGAGTTACTTCCGCAATTTTTTGTGGGTGCGGATGGATTCGAACCACCGAAGGCAGAGCCAGCAGATTTACAGTCTGCCCCATTTGGCCACTCTGGTACACACCCTTAAGTCAATCTTCTTACTTGTTGTTGGTAAGTCGTTTTCCTTAATTGCGATGCAAAGGTAGATGTTTTCTATATTACCTCCAAACATTTCATGATGTTTTTTTTAAGTTTTTTCACAACGTTCAATGTATCAGCATATTAAAATTGAACAAAAAAACATACAATTTCCATCACATTTGTTTTCTATCTTGCTACATCATTAAATTCAACGTCATTAAAAATCTCGCCATCTATATCTAATATTGAGATAAATGGTATCACAGTTCCGTCAGACATCGTCAAAGAATTATCATACTCGTCAATTTTTCTGACTGTCCCGGTGTGGGATTTATACTCTCCTCCCGTTTTTTTCTTGTCATGGATGAAATATGTAATGGTGACGACGGGATGATCCTGCAGTCTTACATTCAGATATGCCATTCTACGATTGAGGACATTGACAGCTTCATCCTCCATCTCCACTTCTTCATCCGTAAGTCGTGCAGTTTCGGAAATCATCGCATCATGACCTACCAATGCCGCAAACGGAGCAAACTGAGCCGCTCGCTGATACATCGTCATCTGCGGATGTGTCTTAGACACATGATGCGGAAGATTTATAATGTCATCATAATTGTCTGTCATGCTTTATGTCCTCCAATTTGTTCATTTCGGTCCTTTGCCGTCGCTCCTTCCTCGAAATTCAATCCTTTAAGAATAGAATTCTTGCCGAACTGTTTCTTTATGGCTAATAGAGCTTCTTGCATTCTTCGTTCTTTCGCCAACCGTTCCTCTTCTTCTTTCTTCTGTTTTGCCAAAGTCTCATAATCGGTAAACAGATCCAGTTGGACCATTTTGTCATCTTGCTTTTTCACCCTCGACTCCGGAATGACATGATTGGTGGTTATATTGAGTCGACGTACAAGCAAATCTTTGTTGACGATGCTGTCAAAGAGTTTTTCAACAGCTGTCATAATAAGTGTGGTTGATGACGTCTGTCTGTCGAGATTCGTTGTGCCATGTGCTGATTTCGGCAACTCCCTTCCATAATAATCTTTCACCACAGGGCCATGGTATTTGGCTCTAATCTCAGGATTTTCAAGCGATGTTCTATCATACCCCACCGTCACCACAAGCTGATCCGTCACCAATCCTTTGTCAAGCAAATCCATAGAAACAGCATCCGCCATCTCCTTGATCACAACACGTGCCTTTGAGAATGTGTATGGCTCATGAAGCACTTGCCCACTACTCAATGAATTTGTCTCAGGCCGATAACTTTTCACATAGTCCATCGTACAAGGTTCCCAACCCCAGGAATGGTCAATCAGAAGCTCGGCATTCACTCCGAATAGTTTATACAAGACTTCTTCATTCTTGACGGAAAGTCGGGCGATCTGTCCCATGGTCTCAATTCCATACATCGCCAACTTGCTCACGATTCCCTTTCCACATCTCCAAAAATCAGTAAGCGGACGGTGATCCCATAGTTTTTCACGATAAGATTTCTCATCAAGTTCCGCTATTCTCACTCCATCTTTATCCGCAGGCATGTGTTTTGCCACGATATCCATCGCCACTTTGCACAGATACATGTTGGTTCCTATACCAGCGGTAGCCGTTATTCCTGTCTGTTTCAACACATCACGCACAATTGTCATCGCAAGATCATGCGGAGTTTTCTTATAAGTAGACAGATATGATGTCACATCCATAAAGACTTCATCACACGAATAGACGTGAATATCTTCCGGAGCTATATATTTAAGGTAGACGGAATAAATATGTGCGGACATCTGCATGTAGCGAGCCATACGTGGTGGAGCTACAATATAGTCAAGCTCCCAATCAGGATGGGCCTGCAAATCAGGATTTCTCCATGATTTCCCTGTGAACATACCATACGGGATCTTCATCCGTCGCTCATAATTCACCTCTCGCACTTTCTGGACGACCTCAAACAATCGTGCTCGTCCACCGATACCATACGATTTAAGCGACGGACTTACAGCTAGACAAATTGTCTTTTCCG
>CAMJFV010000318.1 GCA_946405045.1 uncultured Bacteroidales bacterium
ACTGGCTCCATGATTTTCTGGCTCCAATTGTCTGTACCGACCACGACAATTGCATCTGGCTGGTTAGCTATGATTTTAGGAATAATTCTTTCAGCATAAGATTTGATGTTTTTCCATCCACAATTCGGTTCACCACATATCTCATACAATACATGATTGTATTCATTTTCAAAACAAAACTCAGAAATATCAGAGAAGAAGTCCATAGCTTCTTCCAAATAATCATTAGGATTAAATGTATAATTTGTGACTGTCGGATCCGATTTCTGCCAATCAATCAAACAATACATATTTTTTTGGGCTAATTCCTTGATGCTATTTTTCACAAGGTTTTTGTATTTGTCTGGATCATTCTTATATGAGTTGTTCTCATCTACGTAGAAAACCAGACGAACGATATTTGCCCCATACTTTTTCATCAACTCCCACTGGTTTTCACCAAGGCATCCCTCTACATCGTTAGAGTTAATAGAATAAGTAGACCAGCCTTTCAATTGGACTGGATTTCCATCTTTGTCTGAAAGCTGGTTTCCAACCAACTGTAGTTTACCCAAAACAGCATAGTCTCTACTATCAGCTCCCAAACAGCCATATGCATTAGTAGTCAAACAAGTTGACGCTACTGCAACAAGAGATAAAAGTTTCTTCATGCTTTTTCTAAATTAATTAAACTAATACAAAATTTCGCATCAATTTTTTTTACCAACCAACAAGTCTAAAGGTAATATCATTGATGTTGTTAATTTGCAATATTATATATTTTTCAGAAAAGAAGCAAGCAGAAACTTTTTTTTGTTTTTAACAGACAATCTCCCTTTCCTACGAGATTAGCAAACAAAACAGTGCAACGCGATCAACAAAAAAGGAAGATGAACAAGCTGTCCATCTTCCATAAATCTACAAAATTCTAATAAATCTGATTACTTAACAACCAACTTCTGAGTGCTTACTCCTCCGTTTGATTTTACAATTACGGTATAAACACCTGCAGTCAAAGACTTGTTGATTGTTGCAGAACCTTCAATCTTCTGAGACGCAACAACCTGACCAGCCATATTTACCGCCTCTACAATTGCGGCCTCATTCTCTGCAAGCGTTATAGTGAACTCACCTGATGTCGGATTAGGATTAATCGAGAATTTCACTGCATCGACATCATTAACATCACTAGGATCATAACAACAAATAGGTTCTTCATTTGTGTAATCCGCATACCAATCAAAAATAAGTGGACCGACTCCACCTGCATTACCTCTGAAGCTCATAGTGATTGTCTGCTCACCAGCCTCAGGGAACAAACATAACACTTCATCACTTCTGTAACTTCTTGCATCAGCCACCGTCCAACAATACCAAGGTTCACTAAGTTTAATTTTACTATCATCACATTTTAACGTTCTAGGGAATCCAAATGATGTTATTGTATCTGGATCCGTAATTCGTTCTGGAATACGAAGAAGATTTTTGCCACCAGAAACAATTGAAATTTCACCCTTATCTTCAGGAGAGGTATACTCAGCACCAATGATTCCACTGATCTTGTAATATCCTGGCTTCTCAACCTTTACAGTATAATTGATCCATTCGCCTTCTTCTACCCAACCAAGACTAGAATATGGTTCTCCCTCATAAGCCGTTCCATTTAAGGATGCTCCTAGCAAATCCACTCCTTCATCAGGGCGTATAGATCCATCATTGCCATAATATCTTCTACCTCCATTCAGTGATCTATATGAGAATTTTCCATTAACATCCTTCCATTCAGTGTCGATTGATTTATCCCATGCGACAACTTTACCATTCTTAACTGTTGACCAAGGACATGCCTCGTTCAACCATTGCATCTCCTTTGCCAATGAGAAAACATCAACTTCGTCACTTTTATTCGAATAACCGATTATAACTCCGTCAGCATCTTTTTCGTATGCTCCGCTGTTAAGGTCATGGTATGCGACGCCTTCGCCTCCATCATTATAGTAATCCCAATGCCATAATGAAGATTTTGTTGAAGGTATGGTGTTTACAGCTGTTTGGATGCCACCACCACAACAAGCAAACGGATCTTCTGGACTTAACTCTTTATAGAAATCAAAGAGAAGTGGGCCTATGCCACTTGCATTATCATTAAACATGATCTTTATTTGCTGCACTCCTGCATTTTTGAACTCACACAACACCTCATTATACTTACCGCTTCTTGCATCAGATACAGTCCAGCAGTCCCAAGGTTCTGTTACAGCGTCAACTTTAGGATCATCACATACATCAGTCACAGGGAATCCAAATGATGTTATTGCATTTTCATCATCAAGTGCAGATGCGTCACGAAGAAGGTTTCCGTTCTGTGACACTATTGAAATCTCGCCCTTATCAGAGACTCCCTTATATCCTGCACTAACGACTCCCCTGATCTTGTAGTATCCAGGTTTCTCTACATTTACAGTATAATTGATCCATTCGCCTTCTTCTACCCATTCTATAGTATTGTATCCTAAAGACGCATATGCAGTACCACGGCAAGTTGCGGCCACCATATCCACACCTCCATCCGGACGTACTGTGCCATCTGTGCCAGAATATCTTCTACCACCATTCAGTGATCTATAAGTAGGCTTTCCATTATCATCCGTCCAATATGAATCGATTGATTTATCCCAAGCGACAACCTTACCATTTTTCACTGTAGACCACGGACATTTTTTGTTCAACCACTCATACTCTTTTGCCAATGAGTATACATCAACCTCATCACCGTCATTTGAATAATCAATAATGACACCTTCTTTATCCTTCTTCCATGCACTACTATTTTTATCGTGATAAGAGACTCCTTCTCCACCAACGTCATAGTAGTCCCAACGCCATGCCGACGAATTAGAAGGGATAGTGTTTAAAGTAGACCAAGGTCCTTCAGGAAGAACGCCTCCACAATCACCACATGTATACGGATCTTCCGGACTAAGCTCTTTATAAAAATCAAACAAAAGTGGACCTACTCCATTAGCACTTCCACTGAACGAGATTGTTATCTCCTGCTCACCTGCCTCTTTGAATAGACACAAAACCGCATCATGGTCTCCGCTTATAGCGTCAACCTCTGCCCAGCAATCCCAACTATTATGATATTCAGCTGAAGGATCCGCACAATCTGTAACCTTATGGAATCCAAATGATGTAATAACGTCTGCATCATTTAATGCAGATGTGTCACGAAGAATGTTTTCGCCTCCAGATGTGATTGAAATTTCACCCTCTTCATTAGGTGCTGTATAGCCCGCACTAACAATGCCTCTAATCTTGTAGTAGCCAGGTTTTTCTACTTTTACAGTATAATTGATCCACTCTCCATCCTCAACATATTCAATACTCTGGCAACCGCTGTTTTGATAAGCCGTACCTCTCAAAGTTGCTTCTACCATATCCACTCCCTCGTCTGGACGTCTTGAGCCCGCTGTTCCAGAATACATACGACCACCATTCAATGA
>CAMJFV010000319.1 GCA_946405045.1 uncultured Bacteroidales bacterium
CTGATAACGGAATCCTTCACGCAGGTCTTGGACTTGTTAATAGTATCTATGTATTGGTAGAGAATAATGGCCATATATATCTAACTGAAGGTGCTGTTTATGATTATCGTCTTGCTGTCTTTGGAGGGAGACTGAATGACGATGACTGGAGAAAAGAACTTAATAACGACTATAACGTAGGTCGTCAAAAATGGATGGATCCATATATTCTTAAGGAAAATGATAGAGTGAGAATATACCAGAATGTCAGAAATCGAACTTTAAGAGGTTGGGAATTTAGCAATTCTGAAGAGGATGAAAACGAAGGATGGTTTTTTTAAGGATTTTATACTTATCATCTTTCCCTTCTTAATGATGACATCCTGCTCTTCGCATTCTAATGAGGAATTGAGAATCCTCATCGGCGGCGACGTGATGCTCGACCGTGGTATCGGAAGAGTAATAGATAATTATGGCGTAAGTTTTCTATTTAACGGAATCAGGGAAGATCTTAAATCAGCGGATGCCTCCATCATTAATTTGGAATGTCCGCTGACAGATACCCTTATCCCTCAACATAAAAAATATCAATTCCGAGCCACACCTGTTTTCGCAGACAGTCTCCTGAAAAACGGAGTGACCCATGCCTGTTTGGAAAACAACCACACCCACGACCAAGGAGAACTTGGCTATAAGCAGACGTTGGAATCTTTGTCTCGTGCAGGGATAATCTCAGTCAGTTCAAATCCATTCTCTCCAACCAAAATAGAGAAAGGAGACAACAGAATAGCTCTATTCAATGCAAATCTATTGGGTAACAGCCAATACGTGTCCTATTGGCAATCTCTATTGTCTAAGGCGATAGAAGAGTATAAAAGATCTGACAAAAAGGCAAAAGCTGTCGTTATTTTGCATTGGGGAGACGAATATGAATCTATCCATAGTCAAAAACAGGAGAATATAGCAAAACTGCTGGTCGGGGCAGGTGCAGATGTCATAGTAGGCCATCATCCCCACGTCGTGCAAGATACAATGCGATTGGGGAATTGTCCCGTCTACTATAGTCTGGGGAATCTGATATTTGACCACAACAAAATGGCCAGACACAAGTCGTCGCTACTTGAAATCTCGTTAAAAAATGGGAAATTGAAGACGTCGTTACATGAGCTGAGGATATCAAACTACAGACCTATGCATAATTCTTCCGACCAACCACGATACAAACAACAACCCTAAGTGAAATAATCAATAAAAGTTTATCCTCCGTCTACAACATTCCCCTTTTTTCATTATATTTACAAAATCACAAACCATAAAACATAGAGACTATGAAAAACGAAGAACAACATATCAAATTCATGCAGATGGCGATAGACCTGTCTGCTAAAAGCGTTGAAGAAGGAGGCGGACCATTCGGTGCCGTGATCGTGAACAAAGAGGGAGAGATTATCGCAGCATCACACAACTGTGTGACTCTCAACAACGATCCGACCGCACACGCAGAGGTGATGGCTATCAGAGAAGCCTGCCAAAAACTCAAAACTTTCGACCTCAGCGGCTGCACTTTGTATGCCTCATGCGAACCATGCCCAATGTGTTTGTCGGCCATGTACTGGGCACACATCGAACGCTATTTCTACGCCGGCACACAACACGACGCCGCAGAGATCGGTTTTGACGACAAATTCATCTACGACGAGATTGCACAGAAGCCTAAAGACAGGTTTATGAGCAGAAAGCAGATTCTTCGTGATGCCACTCTGAAAGTGTTCAACACTTGGAAGAACAAAGCGGATAAGATTGAATATTAATCTAAAAAAATAGAGACGTGAAAATTTCACGTCTCTTCCATTATACTATAATCTATCTTTACGGTTATTCTCTCACCGCTTCTTCAAGATATACCTCTTCAATATCATCAACCTTGAATTTTGTGATGTTTCCATCCACATCTTTTATACACATATCTCTTTCCTCCGATGACGATGTTTGATTTTGCTCATCCATAGGCTCATGATAAACTGAGCTTATCTTATTCTTTTCAAAACGATTGACAGAACCATCCTTCATCTTTACACTCAGATACTTAATATCAATTGTCAATCCAGTCTGCAACGTTACAGAACCACAACTTTCCATAGCACCTCGCATCACACAAGAATACTTTGAATCTGGAGTCATCAAACTACGATCTATCTCCACTTCGCTGCCATCATCTTTCTTAAATAAGAAAATTGGACTTTCTCCACCGTCGACAAGCCATTCATAGTTAGCAAAACCTTTTGGTGCTTTGATTGTAGGATTTCCACCTTTCGTTTTTGACAAGGCGAGATCAAACTTCAAATCTGAAGTTTCGACATAGAAATATCCGTATGCTTCATGACCACCAGCACCTTCTTCGCTATTATATAATCGCAAACAATCATGAGTCTGGAATGTAATAGTGACCTCATAACCCACCTTGTCCGTCAAATCGTAAACCATTGAGGTCCAAGGCAAATAAGAATACTCGCTCAATGATGAAGATGATGAAGAATAAGCTGCCGAATAATTACATGGCTGACTCGGTTGCTTCATATATACCAACATCTTTTCGTCAGAGCTTACAAACGAAGAGCAATCATCATTAGAGACATCCCCACTTGGGCTCCTCATCTCTACATTCATTCCAAAATAAGGTTTCTGTTCCTCTGTATGTTCACTATGAATATTTATCTCCTGACAATGAATCACACATGCAAAATTAACTATCAATACCTTAGACTCTTCCGTGACGACAAATTTATATGTTGCCCTCTCAGCTGCAGCCTTTGTGGTATTAACACCTTCCGCTCCCTTTTCATAGCCTGGAACTCCTATTCGCATCGTAATCGCACCATCTTCAAACGGATTTTCCACAAAGTCATCACACGTCACAATTGGATCATCCTGCATAATAAAAGAATTTAAAAGGCTGAAACGGTTACTTGTCTGCGTTTCTTTATCGTTCCATTCATAACCGTACGAACCATCCTGTTGACGATAATAATCACCTGTCTCCAGCGTCCATCCATCACTATTTCCTTCTGAGAAATCTATATTAGGAGCTCCCGCATCTTTCGCTGAAACAGTAAAAGAGAACGACAACAAAGTTGCTATTATAAACTGATATCTCGACTTCATAAACATACTTATTTACGTATCACATTGAACGAATACTTTCCAATAACGACTGCATAAACGCCCTTTTGAGTCGGAAGGGTAATCTCAGCACATCCATCTGAATTGGATTTTGTGCAGGAAAGAATCTTGCCATCCAATTCCACTAAAGAAACAGGTATATCCGACGATATGTTTCGAATCTTTAGGACATCTCCATCTTGATTGATACATGGGCCATTATTACCAGTATGACTTAAAGAAGATTTCTCTCCCTCCTGATATGTATACTTATCAAAGTCGGCAATCGCATAAGCCACATTACCGTCTTTGGTTTCCAATCTGATTTCATCACTCGTAAAAGAA
>CAMJFV010000320.1 GCA_946405045.1 uncultured Bacteroidales bacterium
TTATCAATTCACCACGTCGCAATGAAAAATTAAGATGCTGGTGAATCTGCAAGTGTTCTCCTTTGTTGTGATAACCGACACAAAGCTCAGATGCGGTAATTAACGTCGACATATCCATCAGTTGAAATATTGTATTTTACGTTGGTTGATCAAAACGTATATAATCACAGGGGCTCCCAACAATGGGGTGATCGCATTCAACGGAAGAATCGATCCATTGTTCGGGAAAATGCAGGCAAGATTGCAAAACAATGCTATCACTGAGCCTGTCAGCATTGTGAATGGAAGAAGCGAGGTGTGGTTGGAAGAGCCGAGCAAAAGTCGAGAGATATGAGGCACTGCCAAACCGATGAATGCTATCGGGCCACAGAATGTAGTGACACATGCGGTAAGAAGCCCCACCGTCAACAATATCAAATTACGGACAAGACGAATATTGATTCCTAAATTTGTCGCATAACGTTCTCCCAAAAGAAGAGCATTAAGCGGTTTGATTAAAAGGATTGAGGCGACTAAGCCGATCAAGATCGTAGAAGAGAAAAATGGCAATTGCGACGACGATACTCCGCCAAACGTTCCCAATCCCCAGATGACATACGAATGAACACCTTCCGCTGTGGCAAAAAAATTGAGCAAAGATATCGCTGACGACGTGAGGTAGCCTATCATTATTCCGATGATGAGCAATGTCAGACTGTTTTTCACAAATGTAGAGAAGAAGAGCAAAATAGCCATCACAAGCAACGCTCCGACAACGGCTCCGATCAGAACAGCCAAGAATCCAGAAAAGGCCAGGTTTCCAACTCCCATCGACCCACCTAAAACCAGCATCACAACAGCCACGCCGAAACTAGACCCAGATGTGATACCAAGTATGGATGGATCAGCCAACTGATTGTTGAAATAGGTTTGGAGCATCAATCCAGACACAGCAAGAGCCGGACCGCAAAGCAAAGCGGTGACAGCTTGCGGCATACGGGATTCAAGAATGATGTATTTCCAGCTCTCCTTTGACGCTTCACCACCACAAAGAATATTGAAAGTCTCCTCACATGGAATATCCACGGAGCCACAAAAGACATTGCAAAGGAAAAGAGCAATGAGCAGCACCGTCATAACGAGAATATATTTCAAAGTCTTTGTCATCTGAATCTTTGGCAGGCACAACCCTACCCTTACAATTTTATTCCGCTAATTTACTGTAATACTGTAATTTTTCGATAAGATCCTCGTTTTTTTCTGAATGGACTATCAAGTAAATGTCATTCAACAAACGTTCCGGATGAAATGGTATCACATCGTAATAAGGCAATTTTTCTGTGTTGCATGCGAACACACGTCTGTTCTTGTACGATTTGAAACTTGAGAATCTATCCAGATCTTTATATGTTTTGTCTACTGTTCCACCATATAGGAACAACCATACATCAGCATCATAACCTTTGTCGAACACGGTTTCAAAAGCAAACGCTTCTGATCCGGCATGTGTGGTTTCAGAAAAAATATATTTTGCACCTGCCGACGCAAACATCTTAGCCATATAACTTTTTCCTCCCGCGATATACCAGGAGCCGCCATTATTCAGTCCATATAGGAGAGACGGTGATGTGCCAGACTCTTGTTTTGACATCTCTTCAATCTGGTTATACTGTCGTTCCACCTGGGCAAATATGGAATCAGCCACAGATTCCTTTCCATAGAGCATTCCGTATATACGGATCCACTCCGCACGTCCAAGAGGATCCGACTCCATATAGTCGGCACATTCAAAAATTGGGATTGCAAGTCTGTCCAGACCACCATGTCCGCCACTATTGTTGAAAGGAGAGAGAAGTATAGCGTCAGGGGAAACGGTGATGAGTTTTTCTATGTCGGCACTCATACTTGAGCCGAGATCTGTTATGCTTCCATTTTTTGTACGTTCCAAAATCACAGGATTGGTGATATATTCCAAGTCACAAATTCCAGAGATCGAGTTAATAGCCCCCAACTCATCGACAAGAGAGCAGTGGACAGTGGTGAATACAGCAGACTTTTCCAATGGGATCCGCACGACGACACCATTTGGACGATCAGATGGAATTTCCTTTGTCTTATCCACAAGCAGATAGGTCTGCAGCAAAGACGCAGTGTCCCACGGATTTCTGATCTCCAGTTTTTTGAATCCATCACATTCCCACATTCTGACCAATTTGGCATAGTCGAAAGTTATCTCCTTTTCGTCAAGATTCCTTGACAAATTGTTTTGGCGACAACCTGTCAACAGCAATATCAAACCGAGAAATAAAAGGACACCTACGTTATTTTTCTTCATCACCAATCTAATATAAAAGAGCCGGACATCCACACAGGATATCCAAGCTCAAAAATAAAAAATTACATGAAATTTCTAATTAATAAAGGATCTTTCTTGGACCGACACCTGCTTTGTATCTTGTCTTGAAAGCACCATCAGCATACTCATACACGTAGCCATTGCTCAAATAATCATTCGCAGCCAAGTAAGAGCCGACCATAATGTTTCCATTCTTTGGATTAACACTTACACATGTAGGATTTGATGGCATTTCATCCGCTGTACCAGAGATGAAAGAAGAACTCTCTACCGAACCGCTAATTGTGTTGTAGCTTACATACTCAATAGCAGTTGCACCAAATGGAGCATTAATAGTGTACAAAGTATTCTCAAAGCAAGTCATGAAAGTAGCCTTGCCTACAACAGACACACTGTCATTCTTGTCAATTTTCTGGACAGTAGACGGGATGTCATAATAGTTACCACAAGAGATCACGAACACATTACCAGATTTGTCTGAAGCCATTCTGCAAGGATTTACAATCACGTCAATCTTAGATGCAACCTTGAAAGAGTCAAGGCCAATCTTTGAGACATACCTTCCATTTGCATAACCGTCATTATAGTTCATACCGTCTGAAACAGCCACGTAAAGATTACCATTTGCGATTGTGATTTCCTCAGGGTTTGGACCGACAGCGATTGAATCCACAATAGCCAATGAAGTTGTATCGATTTTTGCAACGTAACCATCATAAAGAGAGACGTAAACTTTACCATCAGAAGCCGCAAGTCCACGTGGATTACCTGGTTTGCCAGCCTGAGGCTTAATTGTCTTTACGCTAGACAAAGAGTTTCCATCCACAACCTCAATTGTGTTTGAACCGGAAACAGCGATGTAGATTTTGCCACCATAACGAAGGATATCCTGTCCTGTATCTCCCAAATTACGACCGTTAGCGGCAGCAAACTGGAAATAATAGCTTGTACTATCAGTAAAATCTATTGCTGAAATAGAAGTGTTGTTGTTGCCATACGAACCTTCATTCAACACATAAGCGACATTACCGTTAGACGATTTTTTCAATTCGTCGTCATCATCGTCGTCACAAGCAGTGAACGACACGACACCGAGCATTAGAAGAGCCATTGCTCTAAATGATGTCTTAAAATCCATTTG
>CAMJFV010000321.1 GCA_946405045.1 uncultured Bacteroidales bacterium
TTACCGCATCCGCAGGACTTGCTGACGACACAAAACCAATGGCAAACCTGCTATTTGTCGGCCCGACAGGTGTCGGAAAGACAGAGGTGGCTAAAGTCTTGGCTAAAGAGCTCAACATCCCGCTGGTCCGCTTCGACATGAGTGAGTATTCAGAAGAGTACAAGACATCAAACCTTATCGGATCTTCACGTGGATATGTCGGCTCTGAAGACGGAGGTTTGCTCACAAACGCCATCCGCAAGACTCCTCACTGCGTTCTGCTGATAGACGAGATTGAGAAAGCACATCCAAAAGTGTTCAATATCTTCCTGCAGGTGATGGACTACGCCACACTGACTGACAGCCGTGGACAAAAAGCCGATTTTCGTCACGTCATCCTGATCATGACTTCAAACGCAGGTGTGGAAAATGCCAAACAATCGACTGTCGGATTCGTGGAGAATCTGAATGAAGGAGACGCAATCATGAAAGGTGTGAACAAAGCATTCAAACCTGAATTCTTGAACCGTCTTACAGCCATCAACCTCTTCAACGGAATGACAAGAGAAATGGCAAGTCTGATCCTTGACAAGAAGATCAAAGAGTTGACAGACAAATTGAAAGCAAAAGAAGTCATCCTTTCATTGTCAGACTCCGCAAGGGAAGTTCTTCTCGACAAGGGATTCTCTGTCAAGTTTGGCGGACGTGAGATAGATCGTGTCATCACTGCAGAGTTGAAGCCACTGTTGACTCGAGAACTGCTGTTCGGCTGCTTGAAAAAAGGTGGAGACGCGGTAATCACCGTCGATGCAGAGAAGAAACTTGTAATTGAGAAGAAATGAATTCAGAAATTGAGCAGGAATATTGGGTCTATCAAATAAAAGGCACTCCTTACCAGGTGATTCAACTGCCCGAAAACGCCACAGATTTCCCCCATCCGTTTCTCATTCCAGATGAGAACAGAAGTCCCGACGGACTTTATGCAATAGGAGGAAACCTGAATCCGGGATTCGTGTTGAGTGCATATAGCCAAGGAGCGCTGCCGTGGACCGCCGTCGAAAACCTGAAATATGGAATCGACTGGTATTGCCCACTCGACCGATTCGTGATTTTCCCGGATGAGATCCACATATCCCATTCTATGAAATCCCTGCTCAACAAACAGATATACACCGTCACCAAAGACAAAGATTTTGATGCAGTCATAAAAAAATGCGCTGAATCAAATTCCCGGAACAAGCAAGACGGTGCATGGCTCGGCAAAGAGATAATCAACACATTCACACGCCTCAACCAACTAGGATACGCGCATAGCTATGAGGTGTGGAATAAAAACGAAGAACTTGTCGGCGGTCTGTACGGATTAGAGATCAACAACTGTTTTCTTGGAGAAAGCATGTTTTCCATCGAGCCAAGCGGATCGAAAATAGCGTTGATATACATGTGTCAGCAGGAGAAAAAGTACAAATTCATCGACTGTCAGTTTGAAACCCCACATTTGAAATCAATGGGAGGCAGACACATTGACATAGATGAATATCTGGAAATGATGTATGGGTAAATGCTAAATGCAAGATTAAAATGAAACACGGAATTAGTATCATAGTATCAGTATTACTGTCTCTCATCAGTGCGACGCTGATGAGCCAGAATTTCATATACGTCAACCAAATCGGCTATCCGACAACAGCCACAAAACAAGCTCTTGTAACCAACCTCACCGAAAAAACTTTCTTCGTGAAAGATGCTGTAAGTCACAACGATGTGATGAAAGGTACCGTCTCCACAGGCAAATTTTGGAGAGAGAGCAACGAGACCATCTCATGGGCTGATTTCACCAGCCTGAAAAAGCCAGGCAAATACTTTATAAAAATAGGCAAAGACAAAAGCGAGACATTCGAAATCAGAGAGAATGGCAAGATTTACGACGACCTGCTGACAGCCACCGTAAAAGGTTTTTATTTCTGGCGCAGTGGCATGGACATCCTTCCTGAATATGCCACATGGAAAGGCATCAACTACGCAAGAAAGGCAGGGCATATCGACAGCACCGTCTACCTTCACGCATCTCTGACTTCAGCAAAGCGTCCAGCAGACACAGAACTCAACAGCCATGGAGGATGGTACGACGCGGGAGAGTATGCCAAATACACAACCAATGCGGCCATCACTGTCCACACTTTGCTAACATCTTATATTACAGAACATAAGCAATACGACACCTTGAGTTTCAACATTCCAGAAAGTAATAATTCAACCCCAGATCTCCTTGACGAGGTGATGTATGAATTGAGATGGATGCTGACGATGCAAGATCCGAATGACGGTGGTGTCTACAACAAAGTGACACCGCTGAAATTTCCGAGCTTTCTCATGCCTGCTGACGACAAGGCCGACCGATACATGATCGGAAAAACCATAGACTGCGCTTATAATTTTGCAGCAACCATGGCATTGGCTTCACGAGTGTATGACGGGAACAAAGATTATCCAGATTTTTCAGAGAAAGCCAAAAACGCAGCACTTTACGCATATAAATTTGCATCAAAACATTCTGAATATCGTCCTTTTGTCAATCCACCAGACTGCAACACAGGAACATATGATTCAGAAAGCGTAGACGACGAAAGATTCTGGGCTTCATGTGAGTTGTTGATTCTCACAGGAGACAAAAAATATGCGGAAAACATCAATCTGTTCCAGATTTTCAATGTGCCATACTGGGGCGACGTTGCGACACTAGGCCTCATCTCTCTGATGCTCAATAGAGATGCAATATCAGAAGCACTTGATGTGAACGCAGTCGAAAAAAGGTTCAAAGCATTGGCGGACAACTTGTTAGCTATGTACAAATATCAAACAGGAAAAGTGCCATTAAGAGAATTTGTTTGGGGAAGCAACGGACAAATCGCCAACAGCGGAATGATACTTGCATTGGGCAAGAAAGTTATGAAAGCCGACAAATATACAGAAGCCGCACAATACTGTCTTGACTACATCCTTGGCTGCAACTGCACAGGATATTGTTTCGTGACTGGATTCGGCAGTTTGTCGCCCCATTACATCCACGACAGACGCTGTGCAACTGACGGAATCGAAGAACCAATCCCTGGCTACATGGTAGGCGGACCAAATGTGAAGCAGACAACAGACTGTGGAAGATCTATGTACCCCACAAACAGGTTTGCGGCAAGAGCCTATCTTGACGAAGAGTGCAGCTACTCTACAAACGAGCCTGCCATCAACTGGAACGCCCCGTTAGTATTTTTGACAGCATTCATCAGAGGTGAGTATAAGTAAATTAGAAATGATGAATGCGGAATGAAGAATTGAAAGCCGTTTCAGGATTGTATTCTCTGAAACGGCGTAGTTTTTAAAACACTTTTTATGTCTCGGCTTCACGACCGATCCACTTTTCTTGCAAGATATTCAATACCATAAACCGGCCATATAGGCACTTTGCGGAAATTAGTACGTACAGCTG
>CAMJFV010000322.1 GCA_946405045.1 uncultured Bacteroidales bacterium
TGAGTGTTACGATTTCATTATTGATCCCAACAGCGTATGGGAAAAAGTGGTGAACGAGCAACGTACGTGGACAGACACACAGACTCGATTGCTTTACCCTTTGCTTGCGCTTATCTGTCTGCTTGGGTTGGTGAGAGTGCTTGTACAAAACTTCTATATTTCTGGCTACAACTTGCTTGAAGAGACATTGATCGCATTGTCATGGCCTGTGATCCTTGCTATTTCACTGCTGATAGCTGCTTTTGTCGGACGATTTTATCTAAAGTTTCTGACAAAAAAACAGGTTGATTTCGAGCGTATGGTTGTTTTCATGACGTATGCGGAGATACTGGTTTTTATATCATTCGCTATATTGTCGGTATTGCCGTTCATGTTTCCGGTGCTGATATTTATAAATTTTTACTCCGCATACATTATAATGTCGGGATATAATGTTTATTTTGTCGACATTATTGGAGAGGATAGGAAATATCATTTTCCTTCAACTCTTATTACATTTATCATTATTTATGCTCTTACGTATATGGCGTGGGGAGCATTGGCTAAAATTTAGACTGAAAGGTTTTACATAGAATATGGGAAACAATAAATTAGGAAAGTTGATGAAAAAAGATGTGCTTATAAAGAATAAGCGCGCGACTTTCGATTATGAACTGGTTGATAAATTCACTGCTGGAATTGTGCTTGTGGGCACGGAGATAAAATCGATCCGTTTGGGCAAGGCAAGTCTGGTGGATACTTTCTGTTTCTTTGCCGGCAACAATGAGCTATGGGTGAAGAACATGAACATTTCAGAATATTCGTTTGGATCATACAACAACCATCTGCCACGTCGTGACAGAAAACTTCTTCTTAATCGCAAGGAACTTATCAAGTTGCAGAGAGAAGTGAAGGATAATGGTATGACTATTGTGCCTACAAAGCTGTTTATCAACGAAAAAGGACTTTGCAAGTTGGAGATCGCATTGGCACGTGGTAAGAAGGAGTACGACAAACGTGAGAGTATCAAGGAGAAGGATGCTAAGAGAGATATCGATCGTTACATGAAGAGATAAAATGGATTTTGTACTAAGAATGAAGGATGTCGCTCCTCGTATCTGGGGAGTCGAGTTTCCTGATAACATAAATTTTGAGGTCAAACCTGGCGAGGTTTGGTGTATTCTTGGAGAGAATGGTTCCGGCAAAACAATGCTTTTGGATCTGATCTCAGGTAAAAGCGGTATTCGTGGTGGTGAGTTGAAATACGGATTCTTTGATCCAAACAATCGTCCGGAGGGAATCAAGTACGCTAGCGACATGATCCGCACAATGTGTTTTGAGAGCGCGTACAAACTTGCCGACTACAACAACATGTATTATCAGCAGCGTTTCAACTCGCAGGATAATGAGTTGGCTCCTACGGTTGGAGAACTGTTGAAGATGAGTGTCGAGAAGAAGAAGGGAAACCGTATGCTTGATGAGGATTTGTTAAAGTCGTTGATGGAGAAAATGAAAATCAACGATATCATCAATAAACGAATCATAATGTTGAGCAGTGGAGAATTGCGTCGTTTCCTTATTGCTGAATCACTGATTTCTGCGCCTCAATTGCTCCTCGTCGACAATCCTTTTATCGGACTTGATCCTGCTATGATGAAGGAACTCAATGATTTCTTCACATTGCTTGCACAAAATGGTCAGATGATGATTTTCTCATGTCCGAGTGAGGAGGAAATCCCAGATTGTGCTACACATATCCTTCCTGTTAAAGATAAAAGATATCTTCCTGGAATTGAAAAGGATAAATATCTTGCCGATTCGGCTCTTAGGTCGACGGTGTTCGCTCCACGCAAGTTCAAAACAGATGAGCTACAGGCTACTGTGTTGTCGAAACCAGATTTTGATGAGGTGTTCTGTATGACCAATGTGAACGTTTCTTATCCAGGCAGAACATTGTTCAAGGATCTTAACTGGCGTATTATGAAGGGTGAGAAATGGAGTTTGTCCGGACAAAACGGTTCTGGTAAAAGTACTCTTCTTTCACTTTTGTCTGCAGACAATCCGAAAGCTTATTCGTTGGATATCAGATTGTTTGGACGTCAGCGTGGAACAGGAGAAAGTATTTGGGACATCAAGCGTCATATAGGATATATATCAAGTGAGATGCATCTTTATTTCCGTCAAGACCAGCCATGCAAGAAGATTGTGGCATCAGGATTCTTTGACACGATCGGATTGTTCCGTACTCCTACGGATGCTCAATATGAGTTGGCATTGCAATGGATGAAACTTTTAGGTATAGATCATCTAGCAGAGCAGTCATTCTTGAAAGTGTCTGGTGGAGAGCAGCGTCTTGTGCTAATCTGCAGAACGATGGTAAAAAATCCGGATCTGCTTATCCTCGACGAGCCACTTCATGGATTAGACCTTGCCAATAAGCGTCGTGTGCGTGAGATTGTGGAGAAATATGCGGCTCAGGATGAGAAAACATTGATTTACGTCACACACCGTAAATTGGAGATTCCGTCTTGTGTCACAAAACATTTTGAGATTCAGAAATTAGGTTAACTCAAAGTTTTTCACTTAATTGGTGGAACTTTTCCGTTTGACAAGTATTTGTGAATGGGTTACAACTTAATTTGATTGTTGCATGAAGAAACTGTTGTATTTCATAATTGTGATATTTGTGCTGATAGCTTTGGCTGTCGGTGCTGTATTTATTTTCTCTGACACCATCATGAAGAAGGTGTTGGATAAAGAGCTTGGGGATGTCCGTGATAAATACGGAGTTCAGGTCAGGTATGAAGGATTGAATTTCAATGATCTTTCTTCAATGACGTTCAATGGAATCTCCTTGTATAAAGTAGACGCAGATAAAAACATCACTGACACCATCGCTACCGTCGACAGCCTTACCGCTACAGCCCAGCTACGCAGTTTGATGAAGAAAAAACTCAAATTGGAGAGTTTGAAAATAGCAGGAGTGGATGTTGCGTATAAGATGAAATCGCATAGAAGTGATGCGGATAGTGTGGAGGTTGAGGATGAGAAAGTGGAGCAGGGCAGTAAGAAAAGCATTTACGAAAAATTCAATCAAGCTACAGGATTGTTTTTCAGAATGATGCCAGAACAGTTCTCACTTACAGATTTCAATTTGTCGGTTGAGTCAGACTCTTTCTATGCGAAGATTGCAGTTCCAAGATTCCAGATTAAGGATGATAAGTTTGAGTCTGATGTCATTTGTCAGGAGATGACGCATGAGATCCAGAACCTGTCTCTTACCGGAACGTATCAGCGTAATGATCAGACAATTACTGCGGATATCCAATCCAATAGTGATACAGCAAGAGTTATAGTTCCATTTATAGAATATAAGTACGGAGCCAAGATAGCCGCGAATATCTTTTTCGTAAAGGTGTCGGTAGACGCAGATGAAAGTGCCGGACTGTTTAAGATTAGAGGCAACGCGTCG
>CAMJFV010000323.1 GCA_946405045.1 uncultured Bacteroidales bacterium
AGGTTCATCATGTCATATCTCTTAGTGAACTGAGACAAAGAGAAGCTTCCGTCATATGTGATCTTAGCTTCACCGCTCTTACCCTTACGTGTTGTGATCATAACGACACCGTTAGCAGCACGAGATCCATAGATAGCTGTTGCTGAGGCATCCTTCAACACGTCCATAGATACGATATCTGCAGGGTTGATTGAAGCCAATGGGTTAGTAGATGCTGAGTGAGATGCATCACCACCACCGATTGGCATACCGTCAATAACGTACAATGGCTCTGCTGAACCATTCAACGTAGATACACCACGCACACGTACAGAAGTTGCCTGTCCTGGCTGACCTGATGTTGATGTTACACTAACACCAGATACACGTCCTGCCATTGCCTGGTCGATTGATGTTGCAACACTCTCCTTAAGTTTTGCCTCGTTTAGCGAAGATACAGATCCTGTTACGTCTGACTTCTTCTGCACACCATAACCAGTAACGACCAACTCCTCTAGCATCTCCTCTGTCAATGTCACATTAAGAGTAGATCCTGTCTTTGCAGTGATCTTTCTTGTCTGTGTCTCGTAACCAGAGTAAGAGAACTCTAGAACAGCACCTTCTGGCACCTCAATTTCGTAGTTACCGTCCATATCGGTGTTTGTACCGATTGTAGTACCTTTAACTAACACATTGGCGAACGGTAGAGGTTCTTTCGCATCTTTCACAACACCCTTGATGGTTCTATCGGCCATCACTGTAAGTGCTGAGGACATCATTGCGACAGATAATAAAACTTTCCTCATCTTTACCTTTTGTTAATTTATTAATTATTTACTTTTACTTTCTATCTCTAAAATGCGACAAATATATTCAATTACTAATAAATGTGATGCATAATAGGGCAAAAGAATGTGGCAAAAATGCTCTTTAACACATTTTTGCAGAAAATGTTAACTTTTGTTGAATTATTTCATGGAAATTAGTGTTTGTAATATACAATAGTGTTGTTTCATGGAAAGACACATTCTCCTTATGATGCTTATGTCTTTCAATAATCAATGCTATCCGACCCTGCTTAAAAATCCCCTTTCTTTATAGTCGGAAGGTAATATATATAATGTAATTCAACAAAGAGTCAAAAATCTAAAACAGTCCAAATTTTTGACTCTTTGTTATGTTTTCAATCTGCATTTTTGTACTTAGCAGCTTGCTCTTTGATCAACTCCGCATCGTCGAAATAATTTATCTTCATCGCGCTGCGGACATCTGCCAATGTCTGTGCTGCAACCTGTCTTGCCTCATCCGAACCCTTCTTCAAGATTCTATAGATTTCCTCGATATCTTTCTCTAGTTCTTTTCTTCTTGCACGGATCGGATTCAACTCTTCCTGTAGTATTGAGTTTAGGAACATTTTCACCTTCATGTCTCCAAGTCCACCTCTTGTATAGTGGTCTTTCAACTCTTGCAAATTGGCATACTCTGGAAGGAATTCTGCAAAATGTTCATCACGGCTGAACGCATCAAGATATGTGAAGACGGCGTTTCCTTCAAGTTTACCTGGATCAGACACCTTCAAATGTGTAGGGTCTGTAAACATTGACTTAACCTTCTTCTGTACGTCTGCCTCTGTATCTGAAAGATAGATACAATTTCCAAGAGACTTACTCATCTTTGCCTTTCCATCTGTTCCCGGCAAACGCAAACAAGCGGCGTTGTCTGGCAATAGAATGTTTGGCTCCACCAACGTCTCTCCATAGATATGATTGAATCTGTTTACGATTTCACGAGTCTGCTCTATCATAGGAGCCTGATCCTCTCCTACAGGGACTGTTGTCGCCTTGAACGCTGTGATATCGGCAGCCTGAGATATCGGATAACAGAAGAATCCTACAGGAATGTTCGCCTCAAAATTACGCATCTTGATCTCTGTCTTTACAGTAGGATTGCGCTGTAGACGAGAGACTGTGACAAGATTCATATAATAAAAGGCCAATTCGCATAGTTCAGCCACCTGACTCTGAATGAATATAGTCGACTTTGTCGGATCCAAACCTACAGAAAGATAGTCTAAAGCCACCTCTATGATATTCTGGCGTACTTTCTCCGGATTGTCAGCATTGTCAGTCAACGCCTGTGCGTCGGCAATCATGATAAATATTTTGTCATACAATCCAGAATTCTGCAACTCGACACGTCTTTTCAATGAACCTACGTAATGGCCGAGGTGCAATTTGCCAGTTGGTCTGTCTCCTGTTAATATTATTTTCTCCATTTTATCTGTGTTTTCGTTTTATGCAAACGATAATTACTCTATGTTTTTTATTTTAAGAATATTCAAGATTTTATCACAAACTGATTCCGGCGAAATGGGTTTCATGCACCGCCAATCTCCAAATTTACATGGTTTGTTGCCATATGCAGAACAAGGCTGGCAATCAAGGTTGGCTACAATCGCGTCTTCCGGATCCTGGCCATAGCCATAGAACCCCATGTATGGATGTGTCGCACCCCATATTGATACGACCTTTACTCCACATAATGACGCAAGATGCATATTCGCGGAATCCATTGTAAGCATGAGATTCATCTTCTTCATCACCGCCATCTCTTCCTGCAACTTATATTTTCCTGCAAGAGAAGTGACGTTGGGATATTTCTCAGCCCAAGAATTGAAAACGTCTTCCTCCTTTTTTCCTCCGCCAAAAAGATAAATTCCTATGTTACGTTCCGACAAAGACTTTACGACCCGTTCCATTTTATCCAAAGGATAGATTTTACCTTCATGCTGGGCGAACGGTGCTATTCCAATATTGGACACACAGGACGTAAGATTCAAATCCTCACTGAAATCAGATGATGCATTGGGATCATAGCCTTCGTAGTCGAGTGCAAACGTGTAACCGGCCTTCTCAAACGTTTCGTAATAACGCTGGACCATCTGCTTCAACGGAGACTTGTTTTTCCCGTTCAACAAAGCTTTTTTCTCTGCCCTTCCCTTATCCACTACCGTCACATCAACACCTTTCAGACGCATAATTGTACGTAGCATTTTACTGCGAAGGACATCATGAAGGTCGATCATCTGGTCAAACTTGCCATCTACTGTGATCTCCTTACTCAATCGCCACAGTCCGCAGATCCCTTTATGGCGTCCGGACTTGTCAACTCCGACAAAATTAAGATTTGGAATGTTTGCAAACAAAGGTTGGAAACGTGGGGTGGAAAGCATCGTGATATTGATGTCTGGATAAGCCTTGGCAAACGAAGCCACTACCGGCACCGTCATCGCCACGTCGCCCATCGCCGACAATCTCATCAACAATACTCTCTTTGCCATATTTATTTGCCAGATGCGTAAAGCACTGGGTTAAGATTTGGATCGTTGTACATTTTCATCTGCTTATAGACCTTCATGTAACGATCTCCGTTCTCAATATCAGAAATCAATTGATCAATAGCCGACGACA
>CAMJFV010000324.1 GCA_946405045.1 uncultured Bacteroidales bacterium
GCATTCAATGCAAAGAAAGATTCAGTATCTGACGTAATCTTCGAAGGTGGTGATTTCATGGTTGCAAGAAAGATGGCCGACGTAAAGATGGCTCCAGACTCTGCAAACATCAGCTTGATCGTATTGTCAGCTACAACTAAAAATGAGGTTAACCAAAAGGCAGACAGCATCAAGAAGTGTTTGAACAATGGCGAAAAATTTGAGGACTTGGCAGCAAAGCACTCTCTTGACAAGAACACAGCAAATAAAGGTGGTGAACTTGGTTGGGTGAAGGAAGGTTTCCCATTGGGAACAGACGACTTTGATGCGAAGGTGTTCGGTGGAGCAAAGAAAGGTGATATCTTCACATTCGACATGCCAGAGAATCCAATGACATTCATCATCAAGGTAAACGACTTGACTACACCAGTTAGAAAAGCTAAGATTCTTGTTTACGGTTCTAAACTTGAGCCAAGCACAGATACATATACTGATATGTATAACGCAGCTAACAAGTTTATCATCGACAACAACACAAAAGATAAATTCATCGCTAGTGCAGACTCACAGAACTTGGACATCATGCACTTGACTCCACTTGGAGAGAATGATCCATACATCCAGATTCTAGGACAAAGCAACACACGTGACATTATCAAGTGGGCATGGAACCACAACGTTGGTGATGTATCTGGTGTATTTGAGGTTGGTGACTCATATATCGTTGGAACTCTTGTTAATGCCGTTGACGGTGAATATGCTCCACTATCTGAGGAATATGTATCAAATCAGGTTTTGAGAAAAGCTAAGAATGAAGCATGTGCTAAGAAGTTTACAGAAGAACTTGCTAAAGAAGACAACTTCGTTAATGCAGACACTGTAAATATAAATTTCTTGAGAGATGGAGTTTCAGGCATCGGTCGTGAGCCTAAATTGGTAGCTGCAATCACAGCTCTTCCTGTTGATGCTGTTAGCAATGCTATCGTTGGTGAGATGGGAGTCTACAAGGTTAAGGTTCTTAACGAAAACCCTTCAAACTCAAAGGCAAACATTCAGATGCTAAACAGAGATCTTAAGAGTATGGTTGCAAACCGTATGTACGAGTCTCTACGTAAGGATGCTGATGTTGATGACAATAGATCAAACTTCTATTAATCAATATTACTTTGACTAATAATGGAGGCGGATAACTGTTCGCCTCCTTTTTTTACATAAAAGAAGATGGAAAAGAAAAGACTGTTTGGAATGACAATTGATGAGCTACGCAACGTCGTGGCCGACCTCGCCATGCCAAAATTCACAGCCACTCAAATTGCAGATTGGATGTACAAAAAAGGTGCTGAGGATATAGAACAGATAACAAACCTCTCTGCAAAAAACAAAGCTCTTTTGTCTGAACATTACGAAATAGGCAGACGTGCTCCATTTTCAAGTGTGACATCATCTGACGGCACAAAAAAATACCTTTTCCAAATCGGAGAAAAATATATTGAGACAGTTTACATTCCAGACAAAGACAGGGCCACTCTGTGTGTCTCTTGCCAAGTGGGATGCAAAATGAACTGTAAATTCTGCATGACTGGAAAACAGGGTTTCACACAACACCTGACAACAAATGAGATTCTCAACCAAATCCAGTCGATACCTGAATTCGAAACACTCACCAACGTTGTCTATATGGGTATGGGAGAACCAATGGACAATGTTGACAACATACTTAAATCACTTGAGATTCTGACATCCAACTACGGCTATGCATGGAGTCCGAAACGTATCACCGTCTCTACGGTTGGTTTGATCCCCGGATTGCAACGTTTCTTGAAAGAATCAAAATGTCATTTGGCAGTTAGTCTGCACAATCCGTTCTCAGAAGAGAGGCTGGCTATGATGCCAGTGGAAAAAGCGTTTAAGCTGGAGAAGGTGATTGAAGAGATAAAAAAATACGACTTCACAGGTCAAAGACGAGTGTCGTTTGAATATACCGTATTCAAAGGCAACAACAACCTGCCACGACACGCTAAAATGCTCGCCACCCTACTCCAGGGACTGGAATGCAGAATCAACCTTATCCGTTTCCACACTATCCCTAACGTAGATCTCGAAGGTGCGTCAGACGCAGAGATGCTGGCATTCGAAAGTCTGCTGAAGAAAAACGGATTGAATGCGACTATCAGAAAATCAAGAGGTGAGGACATATTCGCCGCATGCGGATTGTTATCATCAGAACGAAACAAAAAGAACCAAGAATAATAAAGAATATGAAGAAACCAAAAAAAATAGCGGCATTAGTGGCATCAATTGCTACATTATTCATGAGCAGCTGTGACTCCACTGGAACTGTTGGTTATAAACCAACTGTAACAGGCCAGAGCTACGAGCTTTTGGTGGTAGGCGACCAGAAAGTTTGGAGAGATTCTGTCGGCATACGAATGAAAGACTCTCTGACTCATGAAATGCCATGCATGCCACAGTTGGAGAAGTTTTTTGATGTCTCTTATACACCAACAGATGGATTCACAGGCATCTTAAAGCCAGTACGAAACATTCTCTTCTACGAGATAGATCCGACAATGTATACCCAGTCTAAAATGGGAGCAAGTCGAGACAATTGGGCTGAAACACAAGCTGTATTACGTATTACTTCGCCAAGTAAAGATTCTCTTGAAGAATTCTTCAACAAAAATATCGAAGCCATCCGTCGATTCTACATCAATGCAGAGAATGAGAGAGTCGTGCGTTTCTTCGGCAAATTCAGACACGTGGACTACTGCGACAGCGTAAGGAAACGATTCGGAGCGGAACTGATCATTCCGTCTTCATTGACACAAGCCCGCTTTGAAAAAGATTTCGCTTGGTTCTCCAATGGCAATCCTGATTTCACTGAGAACATCGTGATCTACAGAATGCCTTACAATGATGAAAGTGACTTCATAAAAGACAACCTACTCTACTACAGAGATTCTGTGATGAAAGCATACGTAGGTGGACCATCTGACGGATCTTACATGACAACACGTTATGAGATCATGCCTCCTGAATCCACAGTACTACCTGCAATGGACGGCAAATACAGTGTGGAGATTCGCGGATTATGGAGAATAGAAGGTGATATCATGGGCGGACCATTCGTCAGCAGAAGCTACCTTGATCCAGAAAACAAAAATATCATCACCGTAGAAGCATTCATCTACCGTCCGAACAAGAGCAAACGTTCTGCCTATAGGCAATTAGAAGCTATGATTTCATCGGTCAAATTCAATGCTCAAGAAAATCCAGAGCAATAAAATATATAAAGACGGATTAAATTCCGTCTTTTTTTTCGGCAATCCGATAAAATCACGCAAAAAAATTTGCAGATTAAATAAAAAGCACTACTTTTGCATCACGATTGAAAAATCGGGAGGTTCGCTAGCTCAGCTGGTAGAGCACATCCCTTTTAAGGATGGGGTCT
>CAMJFV010000325.1 GCA_946405045.1 uncultured Bacteroidales bacterium
CATTGATGATCTCGTTGATGATGTCATCAGTGTTCATGTTGTTTGCCTCTGCCTCGTAAGTCAAACCGATACGGTGGCGAAGAATGTCGTGGGCAACTGCTCTCACGTCTTCTGGCAAAACATATCCTCTGCGCTTTACGAATGCGTATGCTCTTGATGCCTTTGCAAGTGAGATTGATGCACGTGGAGATCCTCCGAATGCGATCATGTCCTTCAAATTGTTTAGACCATATTCTTCTGGGAAACGAGTCGCAAACACAATCTCAGTGATATATTTCTGGATCTTCTCATCCATATATACGTCATGCACAACTTTTCTTGCTTCGATGATATCCTCTGGCTTAAGAAGCGCTGTGACTGTCTTTGGCTCACGCTTTAGCTGTGCCTGGATGATACGCATCTCTTCTTCTCTCTTTGGATATGTGATGATTACCTTGAACATGAAACGGTCCATCTGCGCTTCTGGCAATGGATAAGTACCTTCCTGCTCAACAGGGTTTTGTGTAGCCATAACCAAGAATGGAGAAGGCAACTTGAATGTTGTCTCACCGATTGTCACCTGACGCTCCTGCATACCCTCAAGCAATGCACTCTGCACTTTTGCTGGAGCACGGTTGATCTCATCCGCCAATACGAAGTTTGCGAAGATTGGTCCTTTCTTGATTGTGAATTCCTCGTTCTTCTGGCTATAGATCTGTGTACCCAACACGTCGGCTGGCAACAAGTCTGGTGTGAACTGGATTCTGCTGTATTTAGCTGAAATTAGTTGGGCTAGAGTAGTGATTGACGCTGTCTTAGCCAACCCTGGTACACCTTCAAGCAACACGTGTCCGTCTGCCAAAAGGGCTATGATCAAAATTTCCTTTAGATGCTTCTGTCCTTCAATGATTGTGTCCATTCCAGAAAGAAGGTTGTCAACGAAAGCACTTTGTCTTTCAATTCTTTCATTCAAACGGCTGAAATCTGGATTACCGCTTCCTATTACTTCACTCATTGTATCTTTTGTTTTTTGTTCTAGTTAATTTCATTGCTCGTATATACCATATAACGAAAGATCATCAAAATTATTGTGCTCCTTTTGCTAAAAATGATAAAATACTTGCGTTAATATCTCTTTTATATTTCAAAAAGGAGACGCTTGTTCCTGCGTCTCCAATTGATTATTTTACGAATTCGTGCTGTATCTCTTTGGCTGTGAGGATACTATGCTCGGAATCTGGATTCACAAGTTTCGTGTTGTCAAGCATCGGCACTTTGATTTTTGTGCCGGCTTTGATGTGGTTCGGATTCTTGATTACATCCTTGTTGTATAGGTAAATGTAAACCCAAAAGTCTTTTGCTCCATAGTGTCGAAGTGATACGAGTGTCAGACGACTTGCATTGCCAAGTTTTTCTTCAATTGGATCTCCTTGGTCTGTGATGTCCATTTCTGGATGTTTCTTTTTCATATATTTGATGAAATCATCCTTGAAGTTTGTGTATTTTTGAACATCTTTAGTGGCTACCTCTGTTTTCTCCTCGACTGCCTCCTCTTTGTCTTGAGTCGTTGATTCTGCAAGGGTGTCTGTACCCTCTGCGTTTTCTTCTGTCTTTTCTGCAATGATCTGTTCTTCAAGGTCGTTAGTCTCTTCATAATCTACAGAATCGACTTTGATCTCTGTCTTAACAGGCTCTTCTCCTGTTATTTTTGAACGTATTTTGCTGACGATGTTTGGATCAGACATCCATGCTACCAAACCAACCACAAACAAAATGCATAGGAACAATATGATTGCAATTCCTAGTTTTTTGCCATGGGAATTTTTATCATTGTTTTCGTCATCATCGTCCTCTTTCGGTAGATCATGACGCTTGAATGTAGAGGCGTATGCTGCTATCTCTGCAGGATTGGTGTCTACATTTTCATCTTCATCTGCTGTTGCATCTTCTTCTGTTGGCTCTTCTGGTCCTTCAGCTTCAATGTCGTCTGCTTTAGAAGATGTTGCAGTCTCAACTGTGGCAGCAGGTTCCTGAGTAAGGATCTCTTCGTTAATAGAAGACGTTGCAGTCTCAACTGTGGCAGCAGGTTCTTGAGTATGGATCTCTTCGTTAATAGAAGACGTTGCAGTCTCAACTGTGGCAGCAGGTTCCTGAGTATGGATTTCTTCGTTAATAGAAGACGTCGCTACATTTTCCACTATGGCAGCTGGCTCCTCAGTGCGGATCTCTTCGTTGATTGAAGAAGTTGCGGTGTATCCTATTGTGGAAGTTTGCTCTGTCTCGACTTTCTGCTCTTCATGGATGATTGTCTCAACTGGCTCTGCTACAGTGTTTGGACTTTCCACAACGGTTTCGACAATCGGAGTTTCTGCTTTTGAAATTGTCTCAGATTCAATAGTCTCATTCCCTTTTGCCTCTTGGTTGACAATCTCTTCTGTATTCAGATTGCTTATCGTTGCTGCGACGGCAGGCTCTTCGACTACAGTTTCAACTGTTGTGGCGGTTTCTGTTGTTTCTGCCTTTACATTGTTGACTTCTGTATCATCATCTTCTTCTGGCTCTGGAGCATCAATTTCTCCTTCTGGCGCAAGTACGTAGGTTGGCTCAAAGTGTGCGTAAGGCTTGTTGAGAGTCTCCGCTAAAGAAGAGTCTGGCGTGAAAGAAATTTTATTGTGAGCAGGAATAATGGTGTTGGCTCCTGTATTGACATCTTTACTCTTTCTCGCATCAACTTTTACGACTTTGAATGTTCCTAGTCCTTTAATCTTGACATTTCCGTCTGTCTGAAGACCTTCGCTGATTTGAGCAAAGAAAATACGTAAGAAGTCCTCCCAACCTTTTTTGTTGATCAGGCTTACGTTTGTGCTCAATAGCTGGGATAGTTCGGAAATAGTGATTTTCTTATTCATTGTAGTCCTTCTGTATTGAATCCTTCAAAATATCACTTGGTTTGAATCCGCAAACCAATTTAGGCGCTGTCATGATGCGCTGTTTGGTAGTAGGGTTGTAGGAAATTCTTCCATCTTTCTTGCGTAGGTCGAATGAACCGAAACCAGAGATCATGATTGTGTCGTTGCCTTCCAACACTTTTGCCATAGTGGCAACAGTATCGTCAATCATGCTTTCAATCTGTTGTGCCTTCATTCCAGTTTTCTCGGATAGAACGGCTACCAAATCTTTGTGTTTCATAGTTGTTTCTCTAAGAGGCATTATTACCACTTGCAAATATATCAAAATTATTTTGTAAAGAAAAACTACAAATATTAAAATATTGATTTTGATTGAAGATTGATTTTTCGATGGATTTTGGAAGTTTCAAGTTTTATTTTTTTAGGTCTTAAAGATGTGGAGTGCCGATCCCATCGATATAATATGTAATATGGAAAATATCTTTATAAATTTACAACCCTTGATTATTTCCAAAAAATAGAGACGTGGT
>CAMJFV010000326.1 GCA_946405045.1 uncultured Bacteroidales bacterium
GATATTCAAACACATCATAGTATGAGCTCATCTCCGTCGACTCATTTGTAGGCATCATATAAGTCATGCTGACGCGATTGTTCACCAAACTATAGAAATCACTTTTTCCAGCTAACTGATGTTTGATTGTCTCATTCCAAAACTCATACGTAGTACCAGAATAAAGCAATGGTGAAAGGAATGAAACATGATGTGTTTCTCTACCAATGCCCAATCCAAAAGCACGATTTCCAAGTCTGACAGATGCTGAATCCGACGTCTCCGCATGCAACGTCGTCAGAAAGAAAAAAAAGAATGAGATTAAAAAACTAAATTTCCTCATTTTAACAACAAATCAAAAACACAACAAAATTAGTATTTTTTCAAGAAATAAAAAAATTGCACAACTAATGAGGATTCCAAAACAATTCTGTTTGAAACCAATAAAAAACGTCAGAAGAATCCTTTTAATAGAAACTCTCTGACGTTCTTGGAAAAACAAACAATAACCATCGGTTATTTAACAACACCCACTATATAATCACATGCTGTCTCGATAATATTGTCTAATCCCTGAGTATAAGCCATTTCCTTATCAAGATGCAACTCAATATCCGGATCCACACCAAATTCCATGATTTGTTTATCCTTATCCAAAATAACATTTCCTATACAACGTGCAAGCCACCCATTAGGAAGTTCAGTCACAACAGGAGCCCCTACTCCACCTCCCGTCTTTCCACCAAGAAGTTTTACTCGTGGCAATCCCTTCATAGAAAAAGCAAAGATATTTGTTGAACTGTAACAGCCTCTGTTTGTAAGCACATAAACAGGGTTTCTGTATATGGCTCCATCGTATGGTTCAATATTGCAAGAGACAGGAGAAGAGAAATCAGAATGTCCAGTCCCAATTTTATATATGCTATAAAATGGAATATATGATTCATCAATAAAATGAGATACCATCTTTTGAACATTGCCTATATCTCCGCCAGGATTGCTTCTGACATCGATGATCAAACCTTCCGTATTCTCAAATGTAGACAAAATATAGTCCAATTGTTCATTCGTAAATGACTCTGTGAACTCAGAATAACGGATATAACCTACTTTTCCATCACGAAGTGTCTTATATTTAATGCCACCGCTGTAACGATAGTCTTTTCCAAGATACCTGTCGCTGGATAATACGTCATAATCTATATCTGATGGACAATTCTCTTCAAAATCGTAACTTGAAATATCAAATGAAGACAACAGGTTGACATGACCATCCTTCAATTCATTCAACATTGCAGCCAACACATCAAAAAACTCAACCTCATTTTTACAATTCCTGACATAAGTGAGATATTCATCATGGACGGCATTCCAATCCTTGATTGAGTCTTTCTTATAGTCGAAGAAACAATACTTTTTATCAAACTCTTTCCAAAGGAATTCAAAATTGAATTCGTAATCAGAAACTGTATCCATATCATATTTTAAATCGTCATCACATGCGACGAATGTGGACATGACAGCCACAAGGAAAAGCAAAATTATCTTTTTCATAGCTCTTTATTCAAAAATGGTTTTTAACTGTTTCTTTCTATTTAGTCTTCCAGAAGAAGTCAGATAATCAAATGAGAATCCGACAATTCCCTGAACATTCAAAGAACGATTGTCCACATTGAAGATCATCGACTTTGATCGTTCTACCAACATTCCAAGACGTAATGTCGTTTTACGAAGTGGCAAATCAACCGTCAACTTATCACTAAAATGAAATTTTTCAGAAAAGGAGTTAAAATCTATAACATCCTTCAGGTCATCACAAAGAAACGACTGATTGGTAGTTGGATAAAATACAAAACCAGCCAAACGCAAGTCGAATTGATTTGAGATTTTAATCAAACGGCGATTTGTTTGAATGCATAGCGTTGGACGGAGTGACAATCCCAAAAGATTTAATTCAATACTATAAAAATTAGGATTATTTCCTATCCACAACGAGGACTGCATTTCATTTTTTTCAAATTCACCACCTATATAGCCTCCACAAAGCAGATGAAAATTAGAAGCCAGTTTCCAATCATAATACAAATGATAGTCAAGTTCCAAGTTTGAGACTGCCATTATGTTCTGCTCCGTTAATGTTAAATATGAAAGTGATGATCTATCAAAACGAAAATTTGTGAGGCTATAGAAATCCTTATTCCTCCAATTTTTTTTGTTTGTTCTTTCTGCCCATAGCCCAATACCGTTACCAGAATAAAGCAGTGGCGAAAGATGTGACACATGATGAGTTTTTGAACCAAAACTCATACCTAACGCAAAATTTTTTGTCAGTTCATTGTCTGTTTTTACAGACAGAGAATCTGCGTCCTTTGCAAATACTGTTGTCAAAAAGACTAAGCAAAATGACAACACACAAACAATTCTTTCCATTTTTAATGTCAAAAATAAAATTAAACAAACTTAATATTTCTTCATTAAAAAAGGTCAATAGTACTATATCTCTTTCTAACATTAAAACGGAAACGTTCAAAAAAATATTGTGGGAGAAAAATCAAAATGTAAGGAAAAAAATCATCTAAGATTTTCAATTATCACAATAGCATTCTAAATATCAAAAAGTTACAAAACTAAAATCATTCAACCCACCCGCCAAAAATCTCTACTTCTGCATTTTTATCATTAGGGAAAAAGACATTAAATCCTGAACTCGAATATCTGGCTCGAAATACAATACCATCTGGGTAACAATATATATTGGTAATAATCGGATAATAAATAGGATAGATCTTGCAATTAAAAGAACCAACAAAAAAAGAATCAGCAGAATCAATATATACATGAAACAGATCCATTAATTCATTGTATTTTTCGTCAGAGTCATAAGCATATTTTCCCAATATATTGTTAATATGAGTATCCATCAAAAACAGATTGACTCCACCTTCTTCATTTGAAAACTTCTTATGATTAAATTCCGTCAAGTATGGAACCACAACAGTAAGACTGTCCATTTTTTTATTACACAACCAACACCAAGGCAATGGAGCCTCTGATTCATAAGTTTCTTTTATACTAGCGAAAGAATCACTTGTATAACAGATATCGATAGTGCGTGGCATAACACATACATTCGATTTTTTCTCTTCTAAATATGTTTGAATTCTATCTTCCAAATCAAAAATCCGCTCTCGATTCTTTCGTTTTCTTGCAGATTTAAGGCTATCCAATTCTTTACTATTTTTTGTGTATGCTTCATCATTTAGATTTTCTTTCCATTGATAAAATTCCTGAATCTTCTGATTAATAAAGTTGTTTTTATCCCTCTCCTTCAAATTTGAGGAATAAGCCATCCATTTCTCCACAAAATCATTAATATTTGACTTATCCAAAACAAAAGAATCTGTGATGAAACTCGGTGTT
>CAMJFV010000327.1 GCA_946405045.1 uncultured Bacteroidales bacterium
GTCCACAGCATTAAGAATGTGGTGGAGTATTATTAGATAGTTGTTGTGTGGATAACGTAGATAGTCAGCTTCTGGGTTCCATGATTTCAGTATCTTGAAGCCTTTGGTGGTAAACTCCATAAAGAGGCGGCAGATGCGGATATCATCATTGTTGGGGTAGTGTGCCAAAGCATCGTCGGCACATGCAAATGCTCTATCGTGTTCTCCAAGATCAGCGTAGTAATATAATACTGTAACAATCTCTTCTTCAGACAGATAACTATCCGAATAGTGATTGCGGACATAATCCTCGTAACAATTTACGAGGTATGTGGTGCGGGCATCATATATAGTGCTAAATCTCATTTTCTTTTATTTTCTGCAAATTTACGACGGGAAAAAAAGTTAAACGAAATTTGGGTCGGATAGTTATTAACAATTCAGAATTCATAATTCACAATTCGGAATAAGCCAGAACCCCTTTGTCTGCATATGGTATAGACGAAAAAAGTCATGTTTCGAAGTCTGTTTTGCTGGTTTAGTGAATTTTTGATGTCTGTTTTGTATTTTTTTGCGTCTATCCCATATAAAATTACGCTTATTATGCAGATTTAACATAAATGTAAAATCATTATTTGAAAAAAAACGTATATTTGCATGTATGCCTGTAGGTATGCCTATTGGTAAAGAGTATTGGATTTATTTATCAAAATATAGTTGTTTGACGAGGGGATATTAGTGAAGTTTGTACCTGTGTGATTGTTTGATGAGAGTTTAGATATGAAATAGTTACAAACGTTTACTTAAACTACAAAGATGATGATTTTTGACGTTAGTTGAAAAGGATAATAGTAGACTATCGCCAGAACAAACGCTATAATATAGAACTTTTTCGATGATGATTGATAGCAAAAAAGTAAGGGATTTTTACGCTTTTTTAATAAATAGTTTGACGATTTCCGGCACACTGGGTCTATGCTTAGTGACGTTGTTTATGTGTCTGGGAATAGAGGTGAAGGCTGTGGATTTGCCTGTGCATGCGGTATATGAAGATCAACATAATGGAAAAGATGTTACTTCCACTGCAGATGGTAATTTATTTATTTTGGATATTTCAGCATGGAATTTTAATAATCCATGGAGTTTGACAGAAGGAAATGTGGATAGAACCAAATTGACTAATATTGTTTTTGATTCAAATAATTCGAGCCAAGTTTCAAATATTTCTATCTCAAATGATGGCAAAATTTCAGGAAGAAAAGAAAATTACAAGCATATCATATATTATAATGGCAGTAATTGGTGTATAGTAGAAACATATAAAGTAGGCAGCTGGTATAATGAAAACAATAATAATTTCCAATGGAAGCAAGAGGATGAGAGTGCATTAATTTCAATATTGAATAACTTAGCTCAAGATCCTAATGGTGGTGGAGGAGGTGGTTCATCCACATGGAGCGTTGATATATCAGGATGTGTTTTTCCAAGTATCACAGCCGGTGATGCATTGGATTTGAGTTCAGTGACAGGAGTTGTTGTTAAAAAAGATGGCACTACACAGTCGAGTGGCTTTGCAGGAGAGTGGAAACTATGTGATGGTTCGAATCTTCCGTCAAATACAAATGCTCAAACTTATAGAGTAAAGTATGTGCTAACAAGTGGAGGAACTGCAGAGAGTGATTGTAGAGATATTGAAGTTAGTGCAGGAGGCGGTGATTCAAATACCACATTCCATATCAGATGTATTTCGAGTGGTTATTCGGATGTGATAGAATTAAATGAAGGACCAAATGGTTGTTATTATACAGAATCAACAACGCCACTATTTTATTCTCATTGGCGACTTGAAGATGCAGATGACAATATTGTTCCGTTGAATCATGAGTTCGCTTTTGATTTATGGGGAAATACTGGTCAGAGATATGATAAAGATCATCAATGTACTACGTCTGATCTTTACCCTTTACAGCATTGTGGCTGGGATCGTACAAATTCATATTCAGGCAATTGTTCTTCTTATAGTGGTCCTTATTTTACTTTATATTTATATCAGAAGAACGGGGCGTGGTATGCCTCAGAGTGTTGTGACGGTTGTGCAGGACTCCCTCATCATGTGAGATCAGAAGCTGATGTAAATGGTAGAACAAGAAATCTTCAGGTTGTGAATTCTGGTTGTTACTCGGTGAATGAGACTTCTAATTTGCATAATGGAGATTGGCATCTTGAAGATGTATATAATAACACTTTGCCTTTGGTAGCGGAGTTTAATTTTACTACTACAGGAGGACAGCAGTATAATAATAATCCAGTTTCTGGTTATATCTATGATGAGTTGTTTGCTGACTGTTGGAATTATAATGATCAAACAATCACAGAACATTGTACATTATATATATATAACAGAGAAGGTGTATGGTATGCTTCAGAGGATGAGTCTAAATGTCAGGCTGCAGGAATAGTTCAATGTTTGACATTGTCTCTTGACCGTTCTTTAATTTGTGGCAATCCTACAATAATTCTAGATAAAGCGTGCTCAGAGATAACAAGTTGGACATGGCAAATAAGCTATGATGGTAACAATTGGTCTGCTTTTCAAGAAAATGGAACAACATATAATGTCACAAACATAAATAATAATACTGTCTATTATAGGGTAGTAAGTGGAACCGAGACATCAAATGTTGTCAGTGTTGTTAAGGATGGTGTCGTTGTTGCACAAAATGGTAATGATAACAATACTTATTCATTGACTCCGATTTCAGGCTGTTCCACTTGTGCTTTTGCTGTGCCTTTAACTGGTGGTATTAATCAGATACAGAATGGAGATTGGTACTTCCGTACTATATCCGGCACAAGATTAAATGTTGTGGTTGATAGTGATGCTAGTTTTATCACAACGAATGGAAATGGAAACTTTAATAGTGTTAACAGTGGTGACAATACCGCAAGATTTTATGGTTTTGTCTACGTATATGAAAATGGAGGAGTTTGGCATCTGTCATCTAAAAATCCATGCCATTGTATCAGTACAAGTATAACAGGAAACATTTCGTGCGGAAACGCAACTTTAGAAATGACGAAGGAGTGTAACGACAATGTGAATCAATATAAGTGGCAGAGATGGGATGAAAGTCAAAGACAATGGCAGGATTGGAAGTGTTGTGACCGTACAATAACTGTCTCATCCAATGACTTGAATGGATCCAGATATGTGAGAGCGTGCTATGCTGGAAATAATTGGACTTGGGTATATTCCGATCCAGTTGAAGTGCCTTATCTTCCTTTTGAACTTACGTCGGTATACAATGTTCCATCATTGACTAATGTGACTTCTGGAGCCGAACTTGAGGTGTCGCAGATAAAATCGTTGTGTTGTAACAACTTTGAGATTACTGTTCGTAATACA
>CAMJFV010000328.1 GCA_946405045.1 uncultured Bacteroidales bacterium
TTGTTTGACACTTCAGAATCATCTATGCAAATGAAAGAGATAGAAGACACTGAACTCTCCTTATCTTTTGAACCAGAGCCGATAAAGTATGTGCCAACACCGATATTGTATGACGATGTTCCACTCAACTGCCCAATTTTAGTACCGTCAGCACACATCAGATATGGTCCTCCATAAGAGTCTGAACCAGCGGAGATCGTCACCTTACAACTTCTTTCGATGCGGAATGTGATGCCCTGACCTTTGAATGTGCCAGATTTGTAGTTTGTGAATGTGATGCCGTTGCTTGTCGTGCCCATCGTCACATCGTATTTGCAACCACTCATATCAATTGATCCATTCACACTATTGACATTCATAGATGTGTTTGTGACCTTTTTCTGCTTCATCACACCTGAATACATCAGACACTCCTTACGTGCTGTCACAGCATCTGTGATGTACGCTTTTGTCTGTTTCTTTGAAGCGTCGTAATAAAATAGTGTGGCATCAGTATCAAATTTGCTATAATTTATATTTCTCGCCTGAAACTGACAGTTGTTTGATACTGCTTCATCTCTTGTTTTTGCGATTACAGCGTTGTTGGTGCCGAAACAAGCGTAATAGATGTCTCCATAACTCTTTGATACTCCTCCAGATGTGGTTTCGCATACGTTTTTACATCCGTCGAAATAGTTATGTTCAGAGAATCGGTATGAGTTTGCTCGGCAAGACGCGATATAACTCAAACTTGCTTCAGGATCAGTCACATCACCAAACACATAGTTGTTGTAGAAGTGGAAGTTGGAATTACGCAATAGAGGCACACGTGAAGCGCAATTCTTCCAGATATTGTGGTGGAAAGTGATGTTGAACTGCAATGAAGCGTCGCTTGCACCAATCAGATTGGTTTTATGACCATACTCAAAATAGCAGTAACTTAGAGTGTAATACTGACCACGCTTGAAATCGCAAGATCCGTCGCCTTCCTTTTTATCACTCTCCGCTGGATTAGCGCAATAACCTTGCTTGAACGAACAGTGATGTACCCAACATCTCTCCACCGACGCACTCAAATCAGATGTCACGCTTGATGAAGCCTGCACACCCTCCATACCGATCGCATCTTCTGGATAATCGTCAAACAACAGGTTTCTCGCTTCAAAACTTTTGCCATACTTGTTGTCAGAACAGATGAAATGGAATCCCCAACCATAGATTTGAGCATCATCTCCAACACCTTCAAGAGTCAGGTTTTGAGCATTTTTCATTCTAGCCAAATGTCCGTTATCGCCCACACTTCCTCCATTGTCTGTAGAATTATAGGCAGTCAATCCCTCCGGACTCGTTACTTTTCCAATAAAACGGATCACAACAGGATGCTCCTTTGTCACTGCAAAAATACCTTTCTTCGACGCATCAGCTGTATAGGTGTTGCTTGATGAACTTGAATACTGGTTGTTGTTCAAAATCCATCCGATTCCTTTTCCAACACTCTCGTAACCAGGAATAGTCACATTGTCTTTGTTCTCATCAGTGACGTAGACAACAATCGCGTCATCCTTAAGAGTACCGTCATCTTTATAAGCTCCTATTCCTTCTGTATAATTGAAGTGAGCATAGCCGCTACGATCGAAAGCTCCAACTGCAACGAGGTCAGTTTCAGAAGCTTTTTCATCCGTTTCTTTGCCTCCGATCAAAGGAACGACCTTAAATTGATAGTCTCCCTTTTTCAAACCCAAAATGTCAGCTCTGTATTGCGAACCAGACTTTCTGATAAGTTCAGAATCTACCTTCGCATATTTTCCACCCATTTCTTTGTAGTAGACGGAATAAGACGACGCATCAGCAAACGGATCCCAAATCACAAAGCCAGATTCAAACCATCCGTCGGCTGAAACGATTTTCACACCACCTTCCTGAATGGAAGCCTGCTTGATGAAACTGATTTGTGTGGCATTGCCATTGTAGTTTCTTTTCTCGTCTCCATTATTGAAAGAGATGCTGAAATTATTGTCGTTGCTGAAATCAATCGACTCCACTGAAGATGACGAATAGATCTCTGCAGCTCCATTGTCCATCGACACCTTCACCTTGTTTTGGGCGTCAACAGATGTGAGCATGAATGCCCATACCGATAAAAATGATAATATCTTTTTCATACGCCTTACTTCTTAATGAATTTAACAACTTTCCCGTCAATATTGAGCAGATAAACGCCTAAAGCCAAACTAGAGATATTTATACTTGTCTCATTGGATTCTGTCATGCATGAGTAGACGGAAATGCCTGTGACTGACAATATCGACAACATCTTTCCTGCTTTTACACCAGTAACAACCAAATTGTTTCCAACAGCAGTGTTGATTGTAAACAGATTGTTCTGCAAAGTCGTGATGTCTGTCGGAGCATTTAGATTCACAACGATGTCATCCATGTCGAAAGACAATGTCGAGCCATCTGTGAATGTCACATTCACATTGTCTCCATTGATTTTTATTTGTGTGGGCGATTTGGATATAGCTTCTCCATTGACCATTATCTCCGGTGATGCCATCACAAATCCCGACCACAATAGACAGGATACAATCAATATAATTTCTTTTAAGTATTTCATATGTGTAAAAATTTTAGTGTTTGTTTTTGCTATTTACGTATAGCCATAAACCATCATTCTCCTCGTTTTATTCTCCCTGTATGCTTTTCAACGAAGTCTTATAGTTTGTCAACGCACTCTTCAAAGAGGCATTCACAGCATAGCTTTCATCGTCAGCGGTAGTGAATGTCCATTTGAAATCGCCACCGTTCTGACGACCAGCGAAAGCCTTCACATTCTCAACAGCCTGTTCAGCCGAGTCTGGTGTGTAAGAATACATGATGGATGAGTCAGTGTCGAAATTGTTGTAAGTGTTGCCACCGGAAAGCGAAGTGACAGATGAAGGCACTTTCTCATTGCGTGATGATGCCTCGTAGAAATCGAAATCACTCTTTCCATTAATGCCACGAGTATCTTTCTCTCCCTTCAACGCAGATATCGTATTGTTATAAGAGACGTATGTCACCTTACCCTCAAACTTGTTGCCAAACGACTTGATTGTGCCTCCAGCCTCTTTGCTGAATGTCGCATTGTCAGTCGTGCTCTTATCGTTTTCCGCATAAAGGTCAGAACCCTGCATAGATGTCAGCATAGGGAACTTACAAGAGCGGAAATAGTTGTTTTCAGAGAAGACGCTCGATCCAAGAGTTGAGCCGATGCCATACTTAGCGTTTCCGTCATAATAATTGTTGTAGACGTGGGCTGAATAGTAGCGTACACGTGGATGACGGCTGTCTGAATGGTCATACCAGTTGTGGTGGTAAGTGATGTAAAGACCTTCAGTAGTGCCCTCGCTCAA
>CAMJFV010000329.1 GCA_946405045.1 uncultured Bacteroidales bacterium
ATTCATTTAGAGTAAGAGAGTAAATAGTTAGAGTGGTCCAAAATGAATGAATGTTTTCTCTAATAATCACCAAGTGTTTGCGAGCATATGAGGGAGAACTACGGAGAGTTCTTTCTTCCTACGTATGTTTTTATGTTATTTGTGAACTCTCCAATAAAAAAAATTTATCTATGTTATTTTCTAAGTTATTGAAAGCGGGTGCAGCAGCATCCCTAGTGTTGACTTGTGCTGGTGTGAACGCACAGTCATGGATTTCTAATTCTACTTACGGTTTGTACGTTAGTCCACAGACAGGCACAAAAGGCAATGTTGCCATTGGAGTAGCAGCATCATCAAGCTACCAGGGTAACAGACTAACAATCAAAGCAGACTCTGCAAAGAACGGTCTAAGAATCTACAATTACGCAGGTAGCACAAAGTTGCTACAGGGATCAAACGGTGGTTTGACAGTAGGTGCCGCATCTTCTGCTCCTGCTAATGGACTTTATGTTGCTGGAGCAACTAACCTAAGAAGCAGTTTGACAGTAGCTGGAACTTCAACATTCTCTAATTCAGCAACATTCAACAGCGGTGTAACAGCAAAGAGTGGTTTGATCGTGTCTGCTGGATTGGCTAAATTTGATGGTCCAGTATCGATGAACAGCACAATGGTAACAAGCGGTACAGCCACATTCAACAGTGGAATGACAGTAGTTGGAGCGTCTACTTTGGCAGGAGCTTTGAAAGTAACAGGTGCATCAACTCTTGCATCTCTAACAGCTAGTTCATTGACATCGACAGGAGCTGCAACATTGAAGAGTTCATTGAATGTTACTGGTGCTACAACTTTGAAAAGCACTTTGAATGTTACAGGCAATACAACACTTAATGGCATAACATATGCGAAAGGTGACATTGAGGCTACAGGTCGTGCAATATTGAATGGAGGAGCTATTGTTAAAGGTGGTATTGTAGCTTCTTTGACTGACCACCCAGGTTATCCAGGATCAATCTCTATAGGAGGAACAGAAAAGGCTACAATTAAAGTAACAGAATTCTGCGGTTACGGACCAGCATGTCTAAAGGATTTGTATTTCGACGCTAAAAATTACATTTTCAAAAACGGAAATGTTGGTATCGGCGTAGAGGATCCACAGGCTAAACTACATGTTGACGGCAAGATCCTTTGTTCTGGAGAGATCGAGGTTGCAGATTTGAACTCAAACTCAATCAATGTTAACTCTTTGAACGCTAAGGATATCCAGATGGATATGCACGGAGCAGCCGACTACGTATTTGAGGACAACTACGATTTGAAGTCTCTTTCTGAGGTTGAGAGCTACGTTAACGAGCACAAGCACCTTCCTGGTATGCCTTCAGCAGCAGAGATGGATGCTAACGGAGTAAGCGTATCAAAGATGAGCAACCTACTTTTGGAGAAGGTTGAGGAATTGACTCTTCACATGATCAAACTTGAGAAGGAGAACGCCGCATTGAAAGCAAAAGTTGAATCTTTAAGCAAGTAATAATATGTTAAACAAAGGTATTGTCACCTTATTTCTTGCTCTTTTTTCATTCTTGTCTACTTTTGCTGCGACAAGTTTGGAACAGGCAAAGACTAAGGTAAAAGATTATGTCACAAATACCTTGAAGTTAAAGGAATACAGAGTGATGTACAACTCTGCCTCTTCTTCAAGTATTTTATTGATGTTTAATAAGGAAAGCGTAACCGTACCATCTGACTCCTGGACGTTCTTCATTGACGAGATGCCAGATCAAGATTGGGCACACAAATGTCGCTATGTATTTGTTTCTAAGAGCACAGGTTCTTTATCTGTTACTAAGCAGCTATTGCCTCCTAGTTCCCACAAAGGTTGGATTGATTTCTATACAAAATCGCAAAATGAAAAAGACGATTTGTCAGATGGTGCTAATCCAAATTTGATAGATTGGAATCTATACTCCAACAATCTTGGCAGTGCAAGTTCAAGATGTCATGCCATACTAATAAGTGGAGGATGGGACGACTACAATAATCGTCAGAGATATTGGAACAATTGCTCCATGGTATACCAAATGTTGACTAAATGTTACGGATTCTATACATCTAACATTAATGTTTTGATGTCGGATGGAACAAATCCTGCAGCAGACTTGCACTTGGCCAATGGATCATACATTAGTTCTCCTTTGGATTTGGATGGAAATGGAAAAAACGACATTCAGTATCCAGCCCAAAGAAGTTACATCACTCACGTGTTCGACTCGTTAAAAGTTAAACTGACATCTTCTGATGAGTTGTTCATATACGTTACAGACCATGGAAATCCTGATGGTTCCATCTGTTTGTGGGGAGAATCCATTTCTCCAGCGGATTTTGCTAAGGAGGTTGACAAAGTTAATTTCCTAAAGTCAATTTCTGTAGTGATGGTTCAGTGCTACAGTGGAGCTCATATTCCAACACTTAAGAAAGCTAACAGAACAATCATCACTGCTTGTAGAGATGATGAAAGTGCGTACTCAACAAATGATTACAGTTTATTCGGAAGACGTTGGGTAGAGGCTGTGGCAAAGTATGACGCAATCACTCATAATAGCTGTAATCCTGATAAAGACAATGACTATAAGGTATCTATGCTAGAGTCTTTCAAGTATGCCTATTCTTTCAAAAATACGGATGCTTTCAACTCTGACCCACAATATTGGTCAGACGTATGTTTCGGTGAGAAACAATACATGGATGGTCTTTTGGTCGACACTAAAACACTATGCTGTACATTAAGCAGCGACGCTCTTAGAAAAGCAAACAGTAGAATCACATCGACTACAAAGATCTCTAACGCCAAGGTTGATTACCAAACGTATGGAAACATCATTTTGAAGAGTGGATTTAAGGTTTCTAATGGTGCTAAATTCAAAGGCACTATCCTTGCTTGTAACTCTTCAAATTCTAACGCTTCTCTACGTTCTGCTGATATATATGATGAGTTTGACATAGAGGAGATCGAAATCGATTCTGAAATCACTGAAATTGAAAATGCAAATTCAGAGGTTGGTGGCATAGAAATCTATCCTAACCCAACTGACGGATTGCTATACATCAATTCTAGCAGCACAATCAACAAGGTTATTGTTGCTGACATGACAGGAAAGGTTATCATGGATGTAAATGGCGGATCAGACAAGGTTGAACTTGATCTATCTTCAAATGCTAAAGGTATCTACGTGTTGAAGGTTATTTCTGAAGACGACAATTATGTAGAAAAGATAGTATTGGAATAATGGATAACTTTTTACATTTAATCTAAGAAGTCGCTTGCAGCGTAATACTGCAAGCGATTTTTTTATTCTATCACAAAAAAGACCGCAACACATTGCGGTCTTTTTTCTTTACC
>CAMJFV010000330.1 GCA_946405045.1 uncultured Bacteroidales bacterium
TACAAGTGGAATGCATGGTGATAAGATTACACACTGCTATGATAATTGCCGAGCCAATAAGCAACTGTTGATTCGTAAAACGGAATTTCATACGGAACAACATAGGAAAATAAATCGCCATTCCTGCCAAATTCGCATATAGCAGCATCAGCAAGTCTTCTATCATAAAGTTCGTTGAACCCTGAATGTCTTCTAGGGCACCCAAATACATGCCTCCAGAAAACTGGATACAGAAGACACAGACAACATATATCCACGGCTGGATACGTCTTGGCACCCAATCACGAAACATAGGCATCATAAAACCCATGCCTGCAGGAGGAGGTGGTGGAAGAGGAAGCATAACCTTACAAATTAATATATCACCTCACATTCCATATTATATCCTGCTCGCAACTTGGCAAGTGATTCTGGATCATTTCCTTCAAGCGAAATACGCACCGTCACACGCTGTTCCACCTTCACAAAATTTCCAGTCGCATTATCAATAGGAATCAATGAGAATGCGCTGCCTGTAGCGTCGCTCACTCGCTCCACCCTTCCCTTATACTCGACATCCGGAACAGCGTCTGCAGTCATTCTTACCTCATTTCCTTCTTTAATATTTGACAACTGGCTCTCCTTATAATTTGCCTCTACCCAAAGACTGTTCCCGTCGACTATATTCACCATCGTCTGACCAGGCTGAACGAGCATTCCTTCCTGAATATCTTTTGTGCCGACCACTCCATCACAAGTAGCTACAATATAACAATATGAAAGATTGAGACGTGCAAGAGCCACTGCCGCACGTGCAAGTTCCAACGTACAGTTGGCTGCCGACAAATGATGACCCTGCTCTGCCTTGACTCGCGATTGTGTGGTGTGCGAGCGAGACACCTGCTCATATCTTGCACATGCCGCAAGATATGCTGTATGTACATTGTCATACTGCTGACGAGTCACAGCGTCATCCTTGAGCAATGCTTCAAAACGAAGATCTTCTTTTTTTGCATTCTCTAAATTCACTCGTGCTTCCTCAATACTGGCCTCTGTCACCTGCATACCAGCTTCAGTTGTGGCAATACTGCTTCCAGTTGCTTTTATTCCTTCCATGGCACGTGCTAAATCTGCTTCCGCCTGCGCCAGACGAAGACGGAATTCCGCATCTTCTATAACCACAAGAGTGTCGCCTTTGCTAACTTTCTGAAACTCTTCAAACCGCACCTCTTTAATAAATCCCTGTACACGGGTGTTCTGAGGTGTGATATGCTGACGGACACGTGCATTGTCTGTGAATTCCACATTTCCAAAGTGACAGAAATTTAATATGACAATGAAAACACCGACAATAAGAAGAATAACGACAACTGTATTATAAATATATTTCCTCATAGCGAACTTGTTATATACTTTAGTTTATAATAATTATACATTAGATTTATCTGAGCGTTGACCAGCATCATGTCTGCTGACAGTTTCATATTGCTGGCATCCAACATGTCTGTGAGGAGAGCAAGACCATTATTATAACGATTTTGCGTCACTTCATAATGCTGAGTCGCAAGTTCTACCTGTTTTCGCTGTGTCTCTACCTCAACAAATGAAGTCTGGAAATTAACGAAATCAGCCTGCACTGCATTCTTAATTCTCTCACTTGCAAGCGCCACATGCTCTTCACTCTGCCGAGAATTAAGGATGGCTTTCTTGACATCATGGTTCTTATGCCATAAATTCGAGAGATTATACTTGATGCCTATTCCCACAAACCACGCATTGACATTAGCGTCAACCGGGATAAAATCATTTACATACGGTCCTCCCAAATGATCCTCAGCCACAATAGCTATTGTCGGCAACAAAGAGGCTTGCACAGCTTTCTTTTCCGACTCTCTAATTTCCGAAACCAATTGTGCCTGTTGCAACATGATATTCTGCTTCGACGCAGCGTCTTGCCAATGTTCTTGTTGTTGGGATTCGACGGGAGAGATCATCTGCTTCGGCACAATCTCCGTATTATCATCCAGATGCAGCGTCGTCACAAGCTGATGGTTCATGATACTGATAGCGTCACGCAACTGAGTCTCATTCAATTGTAGACTCTGCAATTGCAACTCATAACGAGTGATATCATTCTTCAAAACCGTGCCCTGCACATGGCTCGCCCGCATTGTTGCCAACACACGTTCCGTAAGTTCCAAATTCTTCTTTACAACTTCAAGCTGGTTTTTAAACTTACATAATTCCAAATAATGATGGTGTTCTTACAGCAACATTATTAAAAAAAGATTTAATTATCTTTTCAGCTCTATGATTACCAAAGGATAAAGCATCTTTTAAGACGCATTCAATCTTTCTTTTTTCTAACTCTTCTTTAATAGCTAAAGCCGCACTATTATGTCCTTCTCCTGTCCCACACGATAAAATAAGTGCTTTCATTATTTCACCTCAAATCATTTTAAATATAAAACATTTAAATCTGCACGACCACTTATACCAGGAACTTTACCTGAACTAGTAGCCTGCCAAATATAATGTTTTTCTTCAAAAGTATTATTCTTTGTATACCAAGCTAACCAAGTATCATATTTAGGAGTATTCCAAATATACTTATGATAATTAGCACTGCCATAGTTTAATCCTTCATAGCCGCTAGCTTTTACTGTATCAAGGAAAGCATTGGCAATATCATTTAAATCATTAAAGTTATTATTTACATAATATAAATCCATTTCTTTTGATTTATTTTCCATTTCTAATGCTAAATCAGATAGTTTATTAAATCCAAAGTATTTTGCATCACTTTTTAGTGAATGAGCAAATATTGAATAATTCTTCATGTCTTTAGATATTCTATATGCATTCATTTTATTTACTTTTTCACTTACTCCTACAATAAACTCTCCAATTGAAGAATTATATGTTTCTATATCTCCAAATATTTCTAAACTTTTATCTACATCTACTCCTTGAGATTTTAAATATTCTACACTTCTCATCGGTCCACCTCTATTCTATAAAAATTATATTACATAAAAATAAAAAAAGCAATTTATTGCTTTCTTTTATTGTAAATTAATGGATATGGACTGTTATAATCTTCAAAAGATACTACTTGTAATTCTCCCATATCTTTATCTTCTAATCCTCTTCTTGCTAGATATAACATTGCTCCTAGCCATTCTTCCTCATTTTCAAACCAATCAAATTCATCTCCATGTGGTCCGCCTTCACACATTGCAATCATAAAATCTATATTATTATCTATAGCATTTTCTAAAATAGATTGTGTTGCTTCACATGGCATAAATCCTATTAGTAAATCTGATTCTTTTACATCTGTATCTCTAAAAAATTCTTCTCTTTTTAATATAAAACTATCTGATTCTTCATAA
>CAMJFV010000331.1 GCA_946405045.1 uncultured Bacteroidales bacterium
CAATGTTGAAGTATGGTAAGGATGGTAGATTCTATGTTGGTAAGATTGCTAAGACAGACCTTATCTCTGCAGACGAGGTTGTTGCTGAGCTTCCAGATGCAGACTTGAACGTTAAGTACAATGTGCTTTCATTCTCTATCAAGTCAACAGACTCAATGGGTAATACAATTGTAGAGCCAGCTCAGGGTTCTCGTTTGACAGAGAAGCAAAAGTCAGTATTCAAGAAGTTGGTTAAAGGTAAGACTATCTACTTGTCTGATGTATTCGCTACTGGACCAGATAAGGTAAGACGTCAGCTTTCTCCAGTCGAAATTGCACTTAAGTAATCATAAAAAACTGAAAAGGTTTAAGTCATGAAAAAAAGTTTAAATTTGTTGTTAACTGCTTGTTTGCTAGCTTTTGCAAACCTCGCTAATGCTCAGGATCAGTCATTCTTCGATGAGGCTGGTAACATTTCTGAGGAATTGCAGACTAACTTGCCAACAAGTGGTCCCAAAGAAGGTCTTGAACCTATTGAAATGGTTAACCCACGTGCCGACGATATCTATTGGCAAAAGGTTGTATATAGAATTATCGACCTTCGTGAGAAAATGAATTTTCCACTATACTACCCTGAGCTTCCAGCTGACAACAGAACAAGCTTCTTTGCTCTAATGTTCAGATTGGTACAGGATGGTAAAGTCAAGGTGTATGACTATGCTGAGGAGTACGAGCACTTCGATGATCAGCATGTGACTAAGTTCCGTGATTTGATGGATAAGTTCGCGTTGCCATACGAAACAAAACTTGACTCTATTACAAATGATACAATTTATGTAATTGATGACACAGACGTTCCTAACCGTGATATCATCAAGTACTTCTGCAAGGAAGTATGGTATTTCGATAGAATCTCGTCTACATTCAATTGCCGTATCATCGGTTTCTGCCCAGTGATGCAGAGAGAGGGAGATACAGGTCTAGAGACATTGCCTCTATTCTGGATTCCTTTTGAGACACTTCGTCCTTTCTTGTCACAGACAGAGGTTCTTATCACTGATAAGAATAATGGAGCAAGACCTTCGTTTGACGACTTGTTCATGAAGAGAAGATTTTCTAGCTACATCTACAAAGAGTCTAACGTACAGAACAGATCTTTGCTAGAGTACAATACAACACTTGAGGATGTTAAGAAGGAGCAAGAGATGGTTAAAACTCGCTTGATCAACTTCGAGACAGACTTGTGGGAGTATTAAAAAGAGACTTTCTTAAAGAAAATTGGCATCGCAATAAAATGCGATGCCTTTTTTATTTGCCTTTATCCTCTACCTTTTTGCAAATACAATATCCATTTCTCTTCATTTTTTACTAATTTTGCACACGTCTATACTGCGGACACATCAAGAAGAGACAGAAATTTGAAATACAATGGATTATAAATTTTCAGAAATTGAAAAAAAGTGGCAGAAATATTGGGTAGAAAATGCCACATATAAAGTTAAGGAGGATTCTTCAAAAAAGAAATTCTATGTCCTTGACATGTTCCCTTATCCATCAGGTGCCGGTTTGCACGTCGGCCATCCTCTTGGTTATATAGCATCGGATATTTTCGCTAGATACAAACGTCAGCAAGGATTCAATGTCCTTCACCCTATGGGTTACGACTCTTATGGACTTCCTGCAGAGCAGTATGCCATCCAGACAGGTCAGCATCCTGCTGTGACTACAGCTAAAAATATTGCTCGCTACCGTGAGCAACTTGACAAAATCGGTTTCTGTTTCGACTGGAGCCGTGAAGTCCGCACTTGTGAGCCTAACTACTACAAGTGGACACAGTGGGCATTCATCAAAATGTTCAACTCGTACTATGATAATGATGCGAACAAGGCCCTTCCTATTGAGGAACTTATCGCGAAGTTTGAGAAAAACGGTAATGCCAGCGTCAACGCTGCTAACAACTGCACTGTGAAGTTCTCTGCTTCTGACTGGAAATCTTATTCAGAAAAAGAGAAGGAGCAGATCCTTTTGACATATCGTATTGCTTACTTGGCTGATACAAAGGTTAACTTCTGTCCTGCTTTAGGTTGTGTGCTTGCCAATGATGAGATCAGCGAAGGTGTCAGCGTCCGTGGTGGTTATCCTGTGGAGCAGAGAGTGATGCGTCAGTGGAGCTTGAGAGTTTCGGCATACGCACAGCGTCTACTTGATGGTCTTGATAAGATTGATTGGTCAGATGCGTTGAAGGAGACTCAGAAGAACTGGATCGGCCGTAGCGAAGGTGCTGAGATGGATTTCTGTGTTAAGGGTCAGGATCTAAAACTTAGAATTTTCACAACACGTTGCGATACAATCCATGGTGTCACATTCATGGTGCTTGCTCCTGAAAGTGAATACGTCGCAAAAGTGACTACTGCAGATCAGAAAGCTGCTGTGGATGATTATCTTGCTCAAGTAAAACGTAGAACAGAGCGTGAACGTATATCTGACCGTCGTGTCAGTGGTGTCTTCTCTGGATCATACGCAATCAATCCAATTACAGAAAAGGAAATTCCTATCTATATCAGTGATTATGTGCTTGCTGGCTATGGTACAGGTGCCATTATGGCTGTGCCTGCTCACGATTCTCGTGACTATGCTTTCGCAAAACATTTCAATCTTCCTATTATTCCTCTAATCGAGGGCGCAGATGTCTCTGAGGAGAGCTTCGACGCGAAGGAAGGAATCATGATGAATTCAGGTTTCTTGAACGGTCTTACTGTAAAAGAGGCATTGAAGACTGCAAAGAAGTATATTAAGGAGAAAGGTATCGGAGAAGTTAAGGTGAACTACCGTCTACGCGATGCTATCTTCTCTCGCCAAAGATATTGGGGTGAGCCATTCCCTGTTTATTATAAGGATGGTATGCCACACATGCTTGATGAAAGCAAACTTCCTCTAGAGTTGCCTGAGGTATCAGATTTCAAGCCGACAGAGAGCGGTGAGCCACCTCTTGGTCACGCTGAGAATTGGTGCACTGCAGACGGTGATCCATACGAGTTGAATACTATGCCTGGATTCGCAGGTTCGTCAGCCTACTATCTAAGATATATGGATCCAACTAACGACAAGGCTCTTGTAAGCAAGGAGGCTAACCAGTATTGGAAGAGCGTTGACTTGTACGTTGGAGGAACAGAGCATGCTACTGGACACTTGATCTATAGCCGTTTCTGGAACAAGTTCTTGTTCGACTTGGGTTATGTTTGTGAGGATGAACCATTCCGCAAATTGATCAACCAGGGTATGATTCAGGGACGATCTAACTTCGTGTACCGTATCAAAGATACTAATACATTCGTATCTCTTGGATTGAAGAAGGATTATGATGTTACTCCTATCCATGTCG
>CAMJFV010000332.1 GCA_946405045.1 uncultured Bacteroidales bacterium
AACTGAAGAAGGATTATAAAAAACTAAGTGCTGTCTTGGCAAGTGGTTCTATGGCAACACTATATTTCATGACTTTCTTCTCCTACCATCTCTACGGATTGATACCAATGCCGGTAGCATTTGTGGCGATGACACTTATCACCGTCGCAACGGTATGGCTCGCATGCTCTTATGATATGGAGATTATAGCCATTATCGGATTGGTCGGAGCCTACGTCATACCATTTGCATTAAGCACAGGGGAGGGAGGCTCTCCTTGGATCCTCTTCTCTTACATTTCCATCATCAATGCCGGAGTGATGTTTATTTCGGTGAAACGTTACTGGCGAATATTGTTTGTGTCGGCATTCTTGTCGTCGTGGCTGATTCTTATAGCTATTTATCGATTTGGCAATTTCAAAGCTGATCCAGACAGTGTTAAGATGTTGTTGTTCTTGTTTGTTAATTTTACCATCTTCTATGTCACTTTCTTGGCATATAAGGTGAAACATAGCTTGATATTCCAGCATTTCGATATTCATTTTCTATTGTCAAACTCATTCCTGTTCTTTGGATTGGGTTATAACGTGATGTACAACAATGCGATGTTGGCACCATCTGTTGTATGGTTCACTTTGTTCAACGCAATACTTCATGCTGTTGTCGCATTTATGTTGGTTAAAAAGGATATGGTGGATAAGTCGGTCAGCCGTTTGATTGCTGGTCTTGCCATCAGTTTCTTGACTATCGCGATATTGGTTTGGATGACAGGTCACTGGTTGACAATGTTCTGGATGTTGGAGGGAACAGTCTTGTTTACAGTTTCTCGACTTTACCAGCGTCCATTCTACGAAAAGATGTCTTATCCAATTCTCTTCTTGGCACTTGTCAGTTTGATTATCGACTGGGGAAATCCGAATGGCGGACATTTGATGATTCTGACGCCGATGTTTGAGGCTTTCGCTCATTATCGTACGATGTGGGATGTCTCAACAGCAGCGGTTCAGGGTAGTGCATTGTCTATTATAAACACACTTGTCTTTATAGCTCTATGTATTTTCCTTACTGTGATTGATCATCGTTATCCTTTGGTGGAGAATGAGGAGACTCAGAATTCATGGATGAGGAAAGCGTCGCTATGTTTGAAGGTGATGGCTGTGTTTGTTGTGACGACGGCTATCTTGGTTCATATCGAACGACCATGGCTGACTATGTGTTGGATATTGGAGGCGACGATATTGTTCACATTCGCAAGAGTACGCAAAAACATGTTCTTTGAGAAGAGCTCATATCCGGTATTTGCCTTGGCTTTCAGCAGTTTGATGATAGATTGGGGTAATCCGAATGTAGATCATTTGATAATAATGACTCCATTCTTCAAAGCATTCACATCTGCTGATGCTGTTTCTCATAGTAGTGTCTTGTCGATAGTCGACACGCTTGTGTTTATCGCACTTTCTGTCTTTGCGGCTGTTATCGACCGTCGTTATCCGATGGTGGAGAATGAGGAGACGAAGGATTCTTGGATGAAGATAGCAGCGTCATATTTGAAGGGTATGGCTGTGTTTGTTGTAACGACAGCTATCTTGGTTCATATTGGCCACCCATGGTTGACTATGTGCTGGATGTTGGAGGGAACACTGTTGTTCGGATTCTCTAGAATACGAAAGATGCTATTCTATGAGAGAAGCTCGTATCCGGTTTTAGTTTTGGCAATTATCAGTTTGCTGGTCGACTGGGGAAATCCGAATGCCGAACATCTGGAATTCATGACATTCTGGTTTGAGGAATTATGTCCGGCAGGATATGGATATGCGTTATATATCACCAACACTATTGTCTGCATGATTCTTTCTGTTTGTGTAGCAGTGTTGAATTATCGTTATCCTTTGGAAGAAACTGAAGAGACAAAGAATTCGTTTGTTACAATAGCCTCACAATTCTTGGCTGTGATGGCGATATTTGTGGTGACGATGGCGATCTATGTGCACATTGAGCAGCCATGGATGACTGTGTTATGGTGTGCTGAGGTTTTGCTACTCTGCTATTTAGGCAGAACAAAGAATATTCCAATGGTGGAGCGTGGAGCATATTGTCTTGTGGCTTTGTCTACCGTCGGCTTCCTTCATGCATGGGGAGAACTTTCAAGTTATGAATTCTTTACCAGAGTAGACGAGGCGGCTGATAGTTTCTCAATGAGTATTGGTGAGATGTGGGAGTCTGTAGTGGCTGGATTGTCATTGATTATGACTATCGTAGGAGTGCTATGGATGATCAACAAATTCAAACCTTTGCATGATGATGTGGCGGAAAAACGTGGTTTGAAACCTAAACTTGAACAATTCCTGGTGATTGTGTTGGCGTTTGTCATATGGACGCACACACCTTGGATCATAACAACTATTCTTTATTTTGCGTTGGCACTTGGATGTCTGTATTGGAGTTTACGCTTTGATGCAAAACAAATGAAAGTGTTCTATGGAGTGTTTGCCTTAGCTTTCATCTGTTGGTTTATGGATCTCTGTGGCGGATTCAAAGAGAGATGTCAGATTGTGATGTTGATAGGCACTATGGTGAGTGTGGCACTTGTCTATTTTATGCGATATTTCAATGAGAAGACGGAGTTTGCGGAGTCTAAAGTTGCCAACATTCCATTTGTGGCGATACTGGAGTTGATGCCGTTTGTCTCTTTGGGAATAGTATTGGTTGACCACGCATCTGATTGGATGATGTGTTATGCTTTGGCATATTTCTCAACTTGGACATTTGTGTCATTGAAGATGAACTGGGACGGCTTCAAGAAATTCTCGATGGTATGTTTGTGTCTTGTGATTTTGGTGAAAATGTGGCTTGGCTTGTTCGAGTTGAAGATTGGAGATGCGTCAGCCCACTTTGATTTACGTCATTTTGTCTCTTTGACATTGGTTCTATTCTCTGTTTGGACGTTGTATTGTTACAAAAAACAGGAAGGACGTATGTTCGGAATGAGTGAATCCCAGACGACCAAGGCATTTGACACCTTCCTATACTTCGGTTCAGTAGTGGTTGTAGGAAAAGAATTGAACAGCATTTGCCAGTTCGTTGGCAGTCCGGAATCGTTTGGAGTGGTGTTCAGCGTCTTCTTGGGAATCGTGTCATTGTTTGGAGTCTACTACGGACTTTATAAAGATAAGAAGTATCTGAGAATTGAGGGATTCGTATTGTTAGGTTTCACACTTCTCAAATTGTTCTTCTACGACATGGCTCACTTTGATCAAATCTACAAGGTGATTGCTTTGATCTCGTTGGGCCTCTTTATGTTGGTGATTGCATTCTTCTATCAAAAGATTGCGAAGGAGAAGGAACAAACTAAAGAGAATGAACTTCCGAAGACGGGTGACGC
>CAMJFV010000333.1 GCA_946405045.1 uncultured Bacteroidales bacterium
TGTCTTTGAATGAAATAGAAACTCTTTAATAGCTTATAAATCATCATACTAAAATAAAAGCGAGAACGTGCAGATGCATATTCTCGCTTTGTTTTATTTCTTGTCTTTGTCGCAGAGTCATGTGCAATCATAAGGGATTGCCCCTACAGATGTCATGCTTTCTTCCAGTGCTCGTCGCGGCATTTGTATATTTTCTCGATTATCTCGACCACTTTTGATCCTTCTGCAAGGGTTGTTGTTGGATTGGCTCCATGAGTGAGCGTGTCGACAACGTTGCGGATTACATAGTGGTGGTTTTGAGCCGAACCTTTGTATGGACCGTAATCGTTAGGTGGGTTAGACGGTGCAAGCTCAGGCATTTCGTAACCGTCAATGTCGCAATACACCACCTCGTTCATGTATTGTCCGGCCACTTTGATTGTGCCTTTTTCACCAATGATTGTGATGCTGCTTTCAAGATTCTTGTTCCAGACTGCTGAACTGTAGCATAGTGTTCCCATACCACCGTCGACAAAATCAAAAGACACAAAACCGCTGTCTTCGAATGCGGTCAGTTTTTGATGTGTGAAATCGGCGAAATTGCCTCTTATATTCTTGATGTCGCCGAACAGCCAGTACATGATGTCGATGAAGTGGGAGAATTGTGTGAACAGGGTTCCTCCATCAAGATCGGCAGTGCCATGCCAGTTGCCTGGTTTGTAATACCTCTCGTCTCGGTTCCAGTAGCAACAGAGCTGCACCATGAATATTTTGCCAAGACGTTTCTGCTCGATAGTCTCTTTAAGCCACACAGAAGGTGGGGAATATCTGTTCTGCATGACGCAGAAGACACGTTTGCCGCTTTTTTCAGCGGCGTCTTTAATCATTTTAGTTTCGACGGTAGACAACGCGATTGGTTTTTCAATCACCACGTTGTAGCCGGCAAGAAGTGATTTAGTTGCATATGTTGCGTGTAATCCGTTAGGCACGCATATGTTTATGACATCCGCGTCGATGCCAGAAGAAATCATCTCATCGAATGAGGAGTAGAATGGGGCATCGTCCACAGGAAGATTAAGTTCTTCCTTGGGCAGAATGTCGCAAATGCCGACAAGAGAGGCTCCGGCTTCACGTCTTATCATTTCTGCGTGACGTTTGCCGATGTGTCCTTGTCCGACAACAGCAAACTTCACATCTTTATTTGTTATCATTATTGTCTGTTTTTTGCAGTATAGATACTTGACCGCCTTTCAAAGTGTATGTTTCTTTTGATTCATGACAAAATGCGATGCCATAGCGATTGAACTCCAGACGGAAGCCCTCTTTGCTGACCCATCCTACGTGGGCAGCAGGGACGCCAGCGACTAATTCAAAATCCAATACATCATGTGTCACAACGCTGCCGGCACCGACAAAAGCATATTTGCCAATTTTATTACCACAAACAATAGTGGCATTAGCTCCGATGCTTGCACCTTCCTCTATAATAGTCTGTTTGTATTCGTCTTTTCTGTTTATGAAAGCACGTGGGTTGATGACGTTGGTGAAAACTACGGATGGCCCTATGAACACATTGTCTTTGCAAACTACACCGTCGTAGATTGAGACATTGTTTTGTACCTTCACACCATCGCCAAGCACAGCTGAGGCAGCGACGTAAACATTCTGACCGATATTACAATTTTTTCCAATTGTGCAACCTGCCATCAAGTGAGAAAAATGCCATATCTTGCTTCCTTCGCCGACATTGCAACCGTCGTCAAGGACCGCTGTTTCATGGTAATAGAAGTTCTGGTTCATAGTTATATAATGTAGTAATAAAATCCTTTTCCTAAACAAAAAAGAACCTCAAACAGAGTCTGAGGTTCTTTTCTAGAGCGGAAGACGGGGCTCAAACCCGCGACCCACAGCTTGGAAGGCTATTGCTCTATCAACTGAGCTACTTCCGCATTTGCACTGCAAAGGTATATTCTTTTCTTGGTTTTTGCAATAGCTTTGGACTGTTTTTTTATGATGAAAAATCACTTTTTTACTTATTGGTGTGAATTTCAGACTGTTGAAAAAATGAGTTTTTTGTCATTCATTCAGTTCTGCTAGTTCTTTGTTTGATAATTTGCGTATTTGCGAACTTTCAATTTTAATAGCTTTCGTGAAATTCATTATGCCGCCGAGCGGAAGAAACGAAAGGTATAGAGTCTCTCCTTTGTGCAAGACTCTGCCGATTTTTTGATTGAAGGGACTATCTGGATTGTAGTATCTCACAAGTTCATTGTCAACATAGTCCTCCGCATCAAGGGCGACGTTGGTCAAGTTGGAGTTGACTGCAAATTTGAAATCAGCCATTTCCGCATCTGAGATTTTAAGGGCCTGACTTTCGCTGTTGTTTTTTCTCATTGATTGGCGAACCAAGAGTCTGGAGATGAATGATCCATCCCAAAGCTTGTCAGACTCGATACGAAGAATATCCGCGATGGAAGTGTGAATGAACAGATATCCTGGGCAGAACAGAGCTTTTCTTTGTCCTATTATATTGCCGCATCTTTTTATGTCTTTTATGAAAGTTGGCAAATAAGTCTCGACACAAATGTCTGATTCGTTATTCTCTTTCCAAAGCTCTATCTTTTTCTCCAGTGATTGCTCAGAACCGCGAGAAACTCTAAGCACCATCCATTGTCTAGCTTTATTGGCTTTGTCATTATCGTTGGCTCTTTTCGTGTTCTCAATTTCTTGTGAGATGTCGACGACTTCTTCGGCGTCTCCTTTGTTTATCACCATGAACAGATCTGTCCCCAATACAGAGAAAAAGAATTTGTCGGTGTTTACATTGCCTCGCATTTTGCTGAGTTCTCCTTCCAATATCACGCCGCCTGGGACAGAAAGTGTCGCATGTTTTGTCTCGGCAGGAATTGTATTTGCTCTGAAAAGATTCTGAGGCGCGTGGTTGATTATCCAGCTCAGAGTGTTGACGTCGTTTTCGTTCACCACACGTATGACACCGCTGTTGCTTTTGCGTGAAGCGTCTGCTATGATTTGATTGTCGTTTAGTTCGTCGAGCATTTCCAACAGTTCGTCTTCAGTGCATTTCACCCAGCAAGAGAATTTTATATTGCTCATGATGGATTCGTAATAGCCGTTGACATTGCTGGTGTTGGAAGGGAATAGGTAACGACGTTTGATGCAGTCGACGTCTGTCTCTTCGTCGCAGTCTGCATCATCATTTTGGTTGTAATCGTTTACCTTGTTTATTATATAGTTTCTAAAGGCGTCTAATTCTTTTCTTTTTGTTAAATTTATTCTGAACCAGTTTAGTTCGGAATTGTATAGTGCCTTTGAAATTTGTGCCATTTTGTTTTCTGATTTTTACGTTTGCGAAAAT
>CAMJFV010000334.1 GCA_946405045.1 uncultured Bacteroidales bacterium
AACTCGGTGCGGCTTACTCCACAGACATGCTTGACTGGACCGCATTCACACCCTCTTTCGCTGTGAATGGGAAGGTGACGACAGACCTTTGCTCCGTGTTTGGAGAGAACACTGCATGGTCGGGATGGACAAACAACCAAGCCAAACTTAAAGAGAATCTTTGGGCTGCCGACATCATCTGGAACAGAGAGATGAAGAAATGGTGCATGTACTACTCTATCAATGGCGACGATTGGATGAGCAGCATCTGTATGCTTGCCAGCGACAAGATAGAAGGTCCATACCAAAGAGTAGGATCTGTGGTGTTCGGCGGAATGGACGGAAAGAGCAATGGAGCTGGAAACAATGATTTCAAAAAAGTGACAGGACAAAACACAATTCCAAGCAGATACTATTCATCCGATGGCGGTTGGGGAGGAACTTACGGTTCAAGCTGTATCGATCCAAACGTAAAATACGATGAAAACGGAGATTTATGGCTGATCTATGGCTCATGGAGCGGCGGAATATTCGTGATCAAACTTGATAACAAAACCGGTCTGCGCGACTACTCATATAACTATGGATATAATCCAGTAGACGGTGCTGTGTGGGAAGGCTCACGTCTACGCTACGATGAATATATGGGCGTGCATATAGCCGGAGGATATTACGTCAGCGGAGAAGGTCCGTATATCGAATATATGAAAGATGGCGACGGGAATGGTTTCTACTATCTCTTCATGTCATACGGTTTCTATTCTCCAGAAGGAGGCTACAATATGCGACTGTTCAGAAGTGATAAAATCACCGGTCCATACAAAGATGTCACAGGCGACGACGCTGTGTTCAACAAAGCAATCTATCCCAACTATGGCAACAACACGACTTACGGAGTGTCGTTGATGCAGAACTATTCGTGGGGATGGTGGACAAACAACAAAACCATCACAGACTACGATCAGGTGGGAGGCGGACAGACCGCACAAGGACACAACTCCGCCCTTATGGATGAGGATGGCAAATGCTACGTCATCTACCATGTGAAAGACAACACAGGCAACGGTTATGGATGGCATCACGTCGAAAGCCATCCTATGGTGTTCACATCGGACGGTTGGCCACTCGTCGCTCCATTTGAGACTCGTCTTGGAGAATATACTGACAAAGACACAGTGTATAAAGAGCAGGATATCATGGGTGAATACGCAGTGCTCACACATAATGCCGTCGACTATGCGGCTCTTGCCTGCAACAAAACAGGCACAATGCGTCTAAATGCAGACCACTCTATCTCTGCTGATTATTCAGGCTCATGGAGTTATGATTACGCAGACGGAAAACAATTCATCACACTTAAAACAACCGTCGGCACATTCAACGGAACCATACTCGACCAAAGAATGGAAGACAACGGCCGCAAGACACTTTGTCTGACCGCAATGAATCCAGCTAACGAACTTTGTCTTTGGGCGTACCGTCTTCCACAATCAAAATATGGAACGGAGACTGTTTTCGAACCTTTTTATCGCATAGGAGACAAAGAGCAGACATTGGTATGGAACGAAACAGACAAATTTCTGAAAACAGAAGCACCTGCAGGAGATTTTGAAATAACATTCAAATTCCACAACCACAATAAAGGTGTGAACAATTGGGACAACTGGGCATTGAGATTCGAGGAAAGCGCAGATAATTTCTGGGCGTTGAGAGCTGACGGATACAGCGTAGAGACATTCTCCGGATCAACCGTATCATATTCAAACCCAAAAACATGGAAAGAGTTTGATGATAAAGATGTCGACGTGAAGATAATCCGTCAGGGTGCATCTATCCACGTATCAGCGGCTGTGGACGGAAAAGACATTTATGGAGTGTTGTCGAAGAGTTCACCCAAAGGAGCGTTGACCGTATACCTTGGAGGAGAAAGCACATATCTTGATGTGAAAAAGATGACAGTAGCAAGTTTGAAAGAGAGAGAAATCATCGGCAGTGTGACAAATTACGGAATATATAAAGATGCATTCAACACAAAAAGTGGAGCATCAAAGAGTTTTAGCGGAGATTTCCACACTCATTACACATTCAACAACTTCCATTCGTCAAACGAGACAAAGAATTGGAACAACTTCATCATCAAGAACACGATCAACGGCAAAACCGGATTCATCAGAGCCGACGCATACCAGTTTGACAGCGAAGGAACATTCACATTCAAGACATCATGGGGAGATGATTGGGAAACATTCGTGACGATGCTCACACAGGCCAAAGTAGATATTGATATAGAACGCATTGGCACTACAATCATCTACACTTGCGACATCAAATCATACGACGGACTATCCGGCACAATGACTGTGACACAAGATGGAATCACAGCACAAAGCATCGGACTCAGTTTGACAGAAGAAGCGTCGCAGATAGATATCCTTGAAATCATGGATTTAAAGACGGTGGAGACTGGAATCATCGAGGATCCGACAATAGCGGAGATTGTAGAGGCTGACAATACAATCGTCTATCCGACAATTACAGACAACATAGTGAATGTGCGATCTGCAAACCTAGATGGAACCGCCACCCTACACTCTTCAAATGGAGAGACTATCGCAATACAGAAAGCTACAAAAGGAATCATTGAATTCGATATGAGCAATCTGCCAAACGGAGTGTATGTCGTGGTTGCAGATGGAAAAGCAGAAAAGATCATAAAGAAATAAGAGACAACATTATATTAGAAGAAAATCAGGGACAAAATTCATCGAACATGAGAACTTGACAATCCTCAATAAAATGCAATTCACAGCAAAATCTTTTAATTAAAATTCAATTATTAAAAAGATTCGTTAAAAAAATATAAATCAACAGTTAAAAATATTTTAATTGTCAATCTGCAAAAAGCTTTATTCTATATTTGTAAAAGTTAAAAACAAATATAAAATAGAAATGAGAAGTATTTTTACAGCCACAGTGTTGGCTCTAGCAGCAATTGCAAACGCACAGACAGTTGCGTGGGAAGCACCAGTCAATGGTAAAGCAGAGAGAATATTCTTCAACGGATTCACACAGACTCCAATCGTTGAGATGAACGACAATTTCGTCGGAATCGATGCAGAGAAGAGTGCAACAGCATGGACTATCCAGAAAGCCAAAGGAAACGAGAATTTGAAAAAAGCAGCGAAAGTTGCGGCGTTGACAGGAAACAGCGACGAAGCAAAGATGATGAACAAATTCGAGAAGCAGGTTTATCAGGAAGTAGACTGGACACACTTCGTATTCGTTGGCGACAAAGTGATCGATGTTGTGACAGGAGAAACAATCATCGACGGAGTTCGTGAGATACAGGCAAGCGACATCATCCCAGAGTT
>CAMJFV010000335.1 GCA_946405045.1 uncultured Bacteroidales bacterium
AGAAAGAGAGAATTTACCGCTTGAACCACCTTCTCCTACACGGACTGTCAATTCATATTCTCCATCTACCTGAACATCAACAGTGTACTTCATCCACTCGCCGCTCTGACAGCTACCTACGATGTATGCATTGCCGTCTTTCTTGATATCCACGTCGTCTGAACGATATTCATTTGTGTAATCGTCGCAACTATTGCCTGAAGATAGGTCATACCAAGCTACATTGCTGCCTCCTTCGTCATAATTCTCAGCCTCGATTGTTCCTGGTAGTTTTGCTGCCACTCCCTTGTATGGAGTAGATTCCTTTGGCTCAATTGAACTGCCGTTTGGACATTTTCCGTCAAAATCAATCATTGTAAGCATCTTCTCTGCATAACGCTTTCCAAATTCCTTGTAACCGTCGTGAGTGAAGTGTAGACGGTCGCCCTCTCCAGGAATGTTACTTGAGCTGACTACTGCACAATTGGAAATCTTGCCTGGAAGCTGTGCGATCACACTGTTGTGACCTGAGCAAGAACCACCATCAAGCATTTCTCCTACAAGAATAGGAGTCTTTTTAGGGTCAAGATTAAGCTCATTGCAAAGGTTGTTGTAGAAAGTCTGTACCATAGTCAACCAAGACTGCTGACCGTTGTCAGTCTCTCCCTGATGAACGATGATTCCTTTGATCACTCCCGTCTCCTGAGCAATCTTTGCACACTTTATGATTCTTTCGTATGGGTTGTTGTCATACTCTTTTGCCATATTCTTGAACCAGTCAGCTTCTCCACTGATGTAGCTCTGACACTGGTTTGGATCAAATACTTTGAAACTTGCACCTGCGATCGCAACAGGAATGATGCCAATAGAGATGCATTCAGGGACTCCGTCAGCCATTGTACGAACGAAATTATCGGCAAGTGAGTAACCTGCACTTGGAGCACACATAGGAGGCACTGCAGGAATCCATGTTCCTACATTACCACGGCTGTTAGCTGTACTCATCATCTTTATACGGTCATTTGCAACTTTGTCTGACGACTGAACCTGTGCATTTCCCCACATGTTCGATTGACCGATCGCGATGTATACTTGTAGAGCCTCTTTAGCATCGCCGCTGCCACCTTGCTCTTCACCGCCTTGCTCTTCACCTCCGCCTTGTTCGCCTTTCTCCGAACGGATTTTGTTGAAGAACTTGATCATCTCATCAGTGTAGTCTCCGTTTACTTGGTGTCCGTGTCCTGGGTTGTACCACTCAACGTAGATGCCAGCCTTCTTAAGGTTGTTGGCATATTTTTCGCCCTCGCAGCATGGCACGATATTATCTGTAGTACCGTGGCATATCATGTGAGGCACATCATTAGCGTCGATGTATGTGTTAGTACCAAGAGACGCATGCTTGTCAGGACACTGCTGTGGACCGCATCCGCCGACCATATCGTTCTCTGGGGACATATTCATAGGATTGCCACATGATTTGTCTCTACAGTCGACAGGACCAGACCAGTCGCAGACGGCGTCGACTCTACTGCTCTCGCTTGTGAATTTTCCAAGGTTTCCTTCGATGTCAATTGATACGCTACCAACATTCACCACTTTTTCACCGTTAGTGACACCCATCATAGAAGCCAAGTGACCACCTGAAGAGAATCCTGAGATGCCGATGAAAGAGTCGTCGATTTTAAGATCCTCCTTGTTTCCACGAAGATAACGTACAACAGCTTTGATATCGTTGATCTGAGCTGGCCACAAAGCATCGTTGTATGTTCTGTGGTTAGGAGTGACGAAGATGTAACCTGCATCCAACGCAGCCTTGCCGACAGTACTGTGGTCAGCCGAACCTTTGCTGTTGTTGCTTCCCCATGCACTACCATAGATATGGATGATGACATTGTGGGTGGCTTTGCCGTCGTTAGGATAGTAGATGTCAAGTTTATGGCCGACATGGTTGTCGCCTACATAGTCAATGTCTGTTTTACTTGTGTAACTTGATAGAGAACCGGAACCAGCACCTCCACCTCCACCAAAGTCGATGCCTCCAAATTGTCCGAAGGTCATTGTACAACTGGCAAGAACTGCCAGAAAAGAAGTAATGATTTTTTTCATGACAAAAAATATTAGTATTAGATTGTTGTGTTAGATAGAGCAAAGATAGAGAAACATTTCACCTTTGACGTATTAAAAAACGAGCAATGCTTAACATTTTTTTTCTTTTTAGACAGACAGTCTTTTTTTTTATATCTACTAATGTATTTGTGATACTAAATTTTATGCTCTTTTTGTGATGTTAAATATGGTTGATATATTTGTCATGCATATTGTGTACTTTATGGTATATTCAATATTGGGTTTGAAAAAATGTATGTTAATGAAGAAATGAAATATTAGTGGATCAGCAATAAAAGAATGTTGTTTTTGCAAAATTGAGTATCTTTGCAAAAAATACATGTTGTCCTTATATAAGAGAAAAGTATAATATAATCCGTTAAATTATGAATAATAGCGAAATAGAGGAATCGCCTAGGTTGAAAGGCATAGATGCTGTTGCTGGTATTATGATTTTAAATATGATCACATATCATTGTCATACTTTACCATTTCATATATTTCTGAGTTTCTTTATGCCATGGTTTTTTTTCAAGTCTGGAATGTTTTACAAACGTCAAAGTGTCAAGGATTGTATTCAAAAATCTGCAGATAAACTTTTATATCCTTTCTTCACTTTCACAATATTAGGGTATTTGGTTTATATTATTATTTTTATGTCGGAAGGAACCCATGATTTGTCCGATTACTTTGTCATTCCGTTAAAAGAATTATTTTTTGATGGATCTATCTTTGGAAATAAGCCTCTATGGTTTTTATTTTCTTTTTTTGTTGTCAAAGTGATTTTCTCGATTGTGGAAAACAATATAAAATATCCAACATTTATTATAATTCCTGCAATTATTTTTGTGTATATATTGTATGTGTATGATAATCCATTGCCAAGATATTTTGGTAATATAAGTTCAGGATTAGTGTATTATACATTAGGATATGCTTTGCGTAAAATACAATTTATCCCGTCTGTTGGTGTGACGGCGGTAGTAATATATTTTCTGTTTGCCATTTTGGGAATTACATTTGTAGATATGTTCCCTAATACTTTGAAACAGGGCGTTTATTTACTTTGGTTTGTTTTTGCTATAGCAGGATGTATTACTTTCAATTTTATCTTTGAAAGAATACCTTATAAGTTTAAGATTTTTTCATGGATAGGGAAAAATTCAATGATTCTATATGTTACACATTATATGATTATACGCCTCTATTTTGTTATTACAGAACCATTCGATATAAATAGCAAATTGAGAATGTTA
>CAMJFV010000336.1 GCA_946405045.1 uncultured Bacteroidales bacterium
ACATGTGGGCAACTATAGTGGAGTGACAGTCTCGTCGAAGACAGGAACATTCTACCATAAAGGCTATACTATTAACCTTGTCGACCTCCCAGGCACATATTCCATTACGGAATATTCACCGGAAGAACTCTATGTGCGTGAGTATATCACAGAACAGCATCCCGACATGATACTTAATGTGGTGGATACAGGTAATCTTGCGCGCAATATGTTCCTGACCACACAGCTTATCGACATGAATATCCGTATGGTGATGGCACTGAATATGTATGACGTGCTTGAAAGGACAGGTTCCAAACTTGATATCGACCAGCTTGAGAAAATTATCGGTTTCCCATGTGTGCCAACAATTGCGAAGACTGGAGAGGGTATCACTCATGTGCTCGACCATATCGTGAATATCCACGAAGAGAAGGAGACTCTGCTTAAGCATATCCATATCAACTATGGCACATCGATAGAGAAGGAGATTGAGAAAATCAAACCGCTTATCGCGTCGCACAATGAGATAGCGGTGGATTATCCTTTCAGATATATCATTCTGAAACTGCTCGAAGGAGACAAGCATACTGAAGAATTCGTCAAAAAATCATTTCCTGATTATGAGCCTATCAGAAAGCAGGTTGAGGAATCACGTGAGGCAATAGCCATGACTTACGACGAAGATATCGCCAGCGTCATCACAAATGCCAAATATGGATTCATTCGTGGAGCCTTGAATGAGACGTTGGAGTGGAAAGAGGGTATTCAGAATGATTTGGAGTATAAAGCAGACAGAATTCTTACGCATAAATGGCTTGGATTCCCATTCCTTTTATTGTTCCTCTTCCTGATGTTTGAAGCTACTTTCCAGCTTGGCGCATACCCGCAGGGATGGATCGAGAGTTTGGTGTCGTTGATATGTGATGGAGTGAAAAGTGTGATGCCGGAAGGAATGCTTGCGGATCTTATTGTAGACGGAATTATTGCCGGAGTGGGAGGAGTGATCGTCTTCCTGCCAAATATCCTGATCTTGTTCTTCTTTATCGCCATTTTGGAAGACACGGGTTATATGGCGAGAGCGGCGTTTATTATGGATAGAGTGATGCACAAGGTCGGATTACACGGTAAAAGTTTCATACCTATGTTGAGCGGCTTTGGATGTGCTGTGCCAGCTATTATGGCAACACGTACATTGGAGAATCCAAAAGATAGAATCATCACAATGATGGCGATACCATTCATGTCTTGTTCGGCGCGTCTTCCCGTCTACCTATTGCTTGTGAGTGCGTTCTTCTCGGAGAAGCAAGGCTTGATGCTCTTCCTAATCTATCTTATAGGAATATTTTTTGCCATTCTGACGGCATTATTGCTTAAAAAGACAAAGTTTAAGAACAACAGTGAGGAGTTTGTGATGGAGTTGCCTCCATACCGTATACCTACGTGGAGAAGCGTCTTGATTCATATGTGGGACAAGGCAGTGCAGTATCTTAAGAAGATGGGTACAGTCATTTTGCTCGCGTCTATCATATTGTGGGCTTTGAATTACTTCCCATCGTCTTCGCCTGAATTGGATGAGATCGACGCAAAGATTGCCCAGGTAGACGAGGATAGTGATGAGTATGCGGAGTTGACGTTGCTAAGATCATCAGTGCAGAGTGAAAACTCATATATCGGAAGCATTGGAAAGTTTATAGCTCCAGTGTTTAAACCACTTGGTTTTGATTGGAAAACATCTGTAAGCATCCTCACAGGTTTAGCAGCGAAAGAGATTGTCGTGTCATCTATGGGTATTCTTTACCAAGCGGATGGAGAGGCAGATGAAGAGAGTGAGAAACTTGTGACAGCGCTTCAGAACGTACAGTACCAGGATGGAACAAACGTCTTCACACCTGTTGTGGCATTCTCGTTGATCCTGTTCATCTTGTTATGTTCACCATGTATAGCGGCAGTCACAGCATTGGCAAAAGAATCTACGGCCAAGTGGGCGGCTTTTGCGGTATGTTATACCACATTGGTGGCATGGATCGTATCGTTCGCATTCTATCAGATCGCAAATTTGATTTCGTAGGGGTAGTTTTCAAACCTGCCCGCAATCCGCAATGAGGAAAAATAATATCATTCAAACCAGAAAATTATGCAGGAGATAATCGTATATATCATAATAGCAGTGGCGGTTTTTTTCGCTGTAAAACGTCTTGTGTCTAAAGAAAACAATTGTTGTGGGTGCGACAAGTGCGATTGCCATGGCTGTGACAAGTGTTCAGAGTGTAAAAAATGATCCACAAGTGCATTAGGTCAATTAATTTTATTCATAATTGTCAAATCGCTCGTCCTACGGACTCGCGAATTTTGGGAGGGGAAGGGCGTTCCGCCCTTTGGAATCCTCAAATACAACATTCCAACTATCATATTAACTAAGAGCAAACGAAAAGCCTACGATTGGGTCACAATCGTAGGCTAATAAATTATCTTTTTACATGATCAGGTCTTGGAAAGACCTTAGGTACAACGTGAGGGTAGGCACGAGGCCTACTCCTACAGTTTAATCTTTTCTCTTGATATATATCTTTCTGTTGTTGAAGATATAAAGACCTTCTTTCAATATATCCTTCACGTCTTTCAAATATACATCTTTCATTACAACAGCACCAGAAACGGTGTAGATGTTTCCTTTCACCTCATAGATGTCTGCAGGGTAAAGAGACGCTGGTGTAGAATCATTTCCAAGCACAGTGATGAAGATGTCTTTAGTTGCCTCACATCCTGTTGTAGTGTCTCTTACCACAAAGTAGTATGTTCCTGTCTTTTTGACGTTATCAAGGAAATATAATGTTGGCATTTCATTTCCTCCGTGGCTTAACACTAGACTGTCTTCTGCAATAGAATAGAAGTATCCTTTCAATTCGATGGTGCGAGAAATTGTCATTTCTACCTTATGAGTAAACGAATTATATACTGGGCGACGGCTGTCGATGTATATGACTTTGTCTAGTCCTATACTGTCTTTGGCGAACACTGTGGTGTCGTTGCCAAATATCCTTATATCATCTGGCACTAAGACGTGGACTTTCTCGACTGTGTCTCCTTTGCAGTAGTTTCTGAAAGTAAAGATGACGTCACACGACTTTGTTATAGTGTCTCCTGTATGTAGATTCTGTGTGTAGTAGTATGAACCGCAATCACATTTTGGCATCAAAAGTTGGATTTCTGGCACAGTGAAGACGCAGTTGCCATTATAATTGGCTATAGCTGTGTCTGGAGCTATTCTGAATGAAGAACCAGAATCGTCCAAGTGCAGAACGTATGCTACGATAGTGTCGGATTCAACAACTCCATTGAGATCATGTATAGTCGCTGC
>CAMJFV010000337.1 GCA_946405045.1 uncultured Bacteroidales bacterium
AGCGTTAGCTGCCTTACCTGGAGAGTAAAGGATCTTAGCAGCAAGAAATGCCTCAACTGCACCGATTGTAGAAGGCATGTTAGCACCCTCAGCAACTACCTTAACACCCTTAGCAAGAAGAGCCTTTGCATCTGCCTCATCAAGCTCGTTCTGAGTTGCACATGGCATAGCTACATCAAGAGTCTTGATGTCTGCGATCTGCCAAGGACGTGCGTTCTCGTAATACTTAGCTGATGGATACTTAGCAGCGTACTCCTTGATACGACCACGCTTAACATTCTTCAAATCGAAGATGAAGTCAAGCTTAGCTGCATCGATACCGTCTGGATCGTAGATTGTACCGTTTGAGTCTGATACTGTAAGAACCTTAGCACCTAGCTGAGTACACTTCTGAACAGCGTACTGTGCTACGTTACCAGAACCAGAGATTGCTACAGTCTTGCCCTTCAAAGTGTCTCCCTTAGTCTCAAGCATGTACTGTGCGAAATATGTTGTACCGTAACCAGTTGCCTCAGGACGGATCAAAGATCCACCGAATGAAAGACCCTTACCAGTCAAAACTCCTGTGAACTCGTTACGAAGTCTCTTGTACTGACCGAACATGTAACCAACCTCACGAGCACCTGTACCTATATCTCCTGCAGGAACGTCTGTGTCAGCTCCAATGTGGCGAGAAAGCTCTGTCATGAAGCTCTGGCAGAAACGCATAACCTCGTTGTCTGACTTGCCCTTAGGGTCGAAGTCTGAACCTCCTTTACCACCACCCATAGGAAGTGTTGTCAAAGAGTTCTTAAGAACCTGCTCGAAAGCAAGGAACTTCAAAAGTCCAAGGTTTACTGAAGGGTGAAGACGGATACCGCCTTTGTATGGTCCGATAGCTGAGTTCATCTGAACGCGGAAACCACGGTTGATCTGGAACTCGCCTTTGTCGTCGATCCAAGGAACACGGAAGATGATTACTCTTTCAGGCTCACACATTCTCTCAAGAATCTTTGCCTCTTTGTACTTAGGGTTTGCCTCGATGAATGGTAGCAAGCTCTCTACTACCTCACGAACTGCCTGGTGGAATACTTCTTCGCCTGGATTCTTAGCGATGACTTTCGCCATGAAATCCTCAACCATCTTGTTGCTCATTTTGTGATAATTTTAAATTTTTATTTCTCTTTCTAAAATGTGTAAAAAGAATACATCTTTACGGCTGCTTTTTGCATTAACATCACCGTTGTGCTCGTTTTACGATTGCAAAAGTATAAAAAAAATGATAAAAACAAACAAAAATGTAAGGAAAATTCAAAAAAAACAGAAAAAATCTAATAATTTACCATTTTTGGTGACTTTTATTCAAAATTTAATACTTTTTGTGTCAAATTGTAACTTTATGCACATTTTGATGCCCGATATGGAGTGATTTTGTGTCATTTTTATACTTGTTCATTACAATTCGATACAAAAAATAGTCCAAAAGACACATTTTGAAACCCTAAATGAGGTGTTTTTTGTCAAACGGAAACTTGTGAAAATATTCTATAATTGGTATTTGTTTAGTTTTGCTACATGTTAATTATGCGGCTAATTATGATGAGGATTCCAAAGGGCGGAACGCCCTTCTCCCCCCAGCTAAAATGCGAGCCGAAGGCGAGCACACAGAAATTGATAAAACCATGGAGACACAAAGTTCACAGAGAAAGGCTATGCCTTTTAACTGAGAATAGAGGTGAGAATAAACATAAAAAATTATTAAATAACAATCCTCAATAATAAAACTTAAACAGGCTCTCAATTTGTCTATTAATTTAAAAACACTATTTTTGCAATCAAATTTAATTTTTAAAATATGAGTGATCAGCAGAAAGGTAATGTAGTGATGGCTCTGCAGATACTGTTGGGCTTGGTGTTTTTATTCAGTGGATTCGCTAAAGTTATCGATCCGCTTGGTGGATGGTATAAGGTGGACGACTATTTGACTGCGTTCTCATGGGATGGATTGAAGACGTTGAGTTTTCTCGGCAGTGTGCTGTTGAATATCGTTGAATTCGCTCTCGGCACTTGCCTGCTTCTTGGTGTATGGCCTAAGATGACTTCTATAGGAGTCTTGATTTTTATGGTGATATACACTCCGCTCACTCTTTATATAGCTATTTATAATCCTGTCACAGATTGTGGCTGCTTCGGTGAGGCATTGAAGATTTCTAATTGGCAGACTTTCTGGAAGAATGTCATTTTCTCTATAATGGGTGTCATATTATATATGTGGCATGAACACAGTACTCGCGACAAGAGTATCTTGAAATTTATTGTTGTGTCGGCATACACTGGTTTGTTCTTGGTTGTTGTCAGCTACTACCAATAATCGACTTCCGTCCATACAGCATCGGCACTAATATCCCTGCAAGCATGGAGGTGCCTGAAGGAGCACCGTCTGACAAATATGAGACTTATCTGACATACGAGAAAAATGGAGAGAAGAAGGAGTTCACTCTTGAGACTTATCCTAAGAATGATTCCACTTGGACTTTCGTCGACAGCCGTAGCGAATTGATTGAGAAGGGGTACGAACCGCCTATCCATGATTTCACAATGGAGGATCCTGACGATGGTGATCTTACTGAAGATGTGATGGCAAACGAAGGTTTCTCTTTCATCGCCGTCTCTTCAAAAATAGACAAGGCTGATATGGAGCAGGCTCATAAGATCAATGAGGTCAACGAGTTTTGCGAGGCTAATGGCTTGAAACTATATATGCTTACATCCACAGGTATCGGAAGCGATGAACTGAATGCTTTCATCCAGGAGACGGGAGCTCAATATAAGTTTTTGAATGCCGACGAGATCACATTGAAGACTATTGTACGTTCCAACCCTGGACTTGTTTTGATCAAGGGTGGAAATGTGGTGAACAAGTGGGCTGTGAAGAATATCCCTGATTTCCAGAAACTGCTTGATGAGGCTGGCGGTGATATGGAGAAGGTTGAAGAGATGCAGATGCACAAGCCAAACAATTGGGCTACAGCGTTCATCTTCTTCGCTATCTATTTCGCAGGACTTTTCGCTGTGTGGTATGCGATAAAGAATTTCTTTTTGAAGAAGGCATAATTTTAATGATATAGGAAGACGGTGCGTTGATAAAATGCACCGTCTTTTTGTATCTTCGTGTAAACTCACGACAAATTGGAGTGACATGGAAATGACAGATAGAGAATTTATAGGAAAGTATTTAGAATTAGATAAGGAATACGAAGAAAGCAAGGACTCTTATCGAATAATGTTTTTTCTGGGTCTGTCTTGTTTGATTGTATTAATATTGACAGAAGATTTTTTGTTTTTTCTATATTCTGTACTC
>CAMJFV010000338.1 GCA_946405045.1 uncultured Bacteroidales bacterium
GTTATCTTTCACTTTTTTATAAACTTAACCTGTGTCGAATCCACTTTCAACACATATAGACCTTGAGCCAAGCCCTCAACATCTATTTCCGAACCAACTTGCTTTTTCACAACCACACCGTTCATATCGATTATCTCGACCTGTGAATGTTCATCAATTCCAGTAAGATAAATCATCTTCTCAACAGGGTTGGGATATACAGCAATCTGCAACGGAGCAGCTTTCTTTTCATCCACATCCGTGATGAAACTGTCAAATTTAATGGATTCATAACCCTTTAATGTGTCATTTCCTGTTATGATGTTGAACGTCGGGAGTCTTGAATCTACCGGACTCCTCAAAACAGGCTTAATACGCAAATCTTCTGAAATCACAAAAAAATCTGAATTACCATCAGATCTAATTCCTTTGACTTTCCATCCATTATCCTCAGCTGACACAGACAACGAGAATAATAACGTCAAAACGCTTAGAGTAAAATTTTTCATAAATTATTATATCTATATTTGCAACATTTCCATCTGCAAAGATATATAACTGTCACTCAATTCATTCAAGATAAATCGATTTTAACTTTATTTTAACATTCTATGAAGATCTAAGATTATGATATTATCTACTAATAAAAAGGATTGTTAAGGGCATGAATCCCTTAACAATCCTCTATCTGTGTGATAAATTACTTTAATAAATTTAATCTGCTTCTAAGATAATCCTTGTCGAGACGACTACTTTTTCAGCATTTACTCCACTGTGATATCAGATCTCTTCGATTTCACTGAATAAGAGAATTTCAGTTCCTTCTTTTCTCCTGGTTTCAGATTAAGTTTCCAAGTAAGTTTACCCTCCTTCTCGTCTACCTCGGCTCCACCATTGTCAACCAAAACGACCTTGATATCATCCACTGTAGAGACAGGGAACTGATCCTCCACCGTCACCTTAACAGACTCCGTCTTATTGTTTTTCACTGTGATCATCCATTCACGCTCAATCTTGTCGGATGTCTTGATCAGATTCTTCGACGAGTATGTACGCATATCCTTTCTGTCGACAGCAAGATCCTTATCTTTTCCGATTGACAGATTCAACGTGTCTTCTGTCTGACGGGCATTGATGAAACTCTCGCCCATATACATATTGTTCAAGAATAGTTTAACAGTACCGTCTAGCAAATCCAAACGTTTCCAATTCGGAATAGATGCCACCAGATAGACATCCTTCGACAATTTAGGCACCGCATAATAGTTATACTCCGCGTCGACAGACATATCCTTCACCACAACCTCATGATCAGCACCGTCGTCAGGGATAGTATTCTTTCCTCCGATTGTTGCGACGGAATTGCGGATGACCATCTGCGGTATATTCGATTCCATATCACTGCTCATGGCTGACTTTGCAAGGCTCACTCTGTGCTGTCCGATATAATTTACAAAATGCTGATCGATATTAGAATCGCTGACCTTTGATGATCCGCTCTCCATACGCACGTTTCTGATCATTACGTTCTGACCTTTTGCCTTGCAGGATGTAGAATGGTATCCAGAATAGCTGAAGTTGACATCATTGTAGACAGGAACCAGCAACTCATAATAACCATTCTCATCCGACTGTGTCTTGCGATCATCGTCGTCACAAGTGATCAAAGCCCCCTTCAACGGGCCTCTCCAATCACGCACCACACCCATCACCTTCACATATGGATTACCATTGTCATTAGTATGGGTTGGTCTTTCATAATATCTGCCGTCAGGGACGACGTATCTGCCCAATTCCGGTTTCTCATTGCTCACACTCGGATCATTCTGGGAAAGTTTCACCTGTACATTATTCCACTTCTCTTTTGTGGCCTGGCTTACGTATGCCTTCTGCACCAAATGAAGTTTGGTGTCATTCCTTGCGATACGAGCCTCGTAGAATGGCATCCACGCCGCATTCTTCACAAAATAGTTGATCTCCAATTCACAATTTGAGGCAGTCGGCGACTCCAGTTTGACCAGAAGAAAACTCATTGGCTCCATCTGTTTGTCATACAACAGATTCACCTTCTGCTCATTCAACGTGAGTTCATCCTGATACTTCTTCATCTGCTTTTGGTAGCCATACTGCAGTTTGATGATCTCATTCAAGTCGTTACGCACGTATGATGCCACGCCCTGCAATGTAGGAGCAGTAAAACCATTGTCACCACCAATATTATTGCTTTTCAACACTAGGTCACGCTCCCTGTCAAGCACCTCGCTCCTACCCTGCAACATATCAATTGAATCACGCAATACATTTGCTCTTTTCGTCAATGTTGCCACCTCATTGCCTATCTGTTTCTGTCCGGGCACCTCCACGTCATAACTAATTGAGGAAAGTACCACATTTCCTCCCTTCACACCGACCTGCACGGAATTCTGTTCCAACAAAGGAGTCAGCAACGGGATTTTCACCTCCGTCACCCCACTCTTGACATTCACTTTAGCAGTACGCGTCACCATGGCACCCGTGGCATACACCATCACCTCTTTGATTTTCGACTGCGTCTCCACAGGGGCAGCAGATGCTGTCATTATGCCTAAAGAGAGGCAACCTGCCAATATAGTTTGAAATTTCATATATATCGTTTTCATAGTTTATAAATCGTCATCCTCCATCAGTTTCTCAAAAAGATCCTCATCTTTTACAGTCACCTCATAGTTTACATTCAGTTCACGTTTCTCTCCCGGAGCAAGATGAAGATTCCACTTTAATCTGCCCTCATTCTGAGTCACAACCGCACCACTCGATTCCAACAGATTAACCTTCACATCCGATTTTGTCGAAACAGGAATCTGATCCTCAACAACTACGTCCACAGCAGTCTCCTTGTTGTTCTTCACCACAATCAACCAGTTGCGTGTCACCTTCTTGGATGTGTTCAAAAGATTATTACGTTCTTTAGTAGCCTTCAAAGAACGTTCCACACCTATGTTTTTCTCAACACCAACCGAAAAATGCAGAGTGTCTTGAATCTCTATCGGTGTCCAATAAGAGTCTCCGACGTAGGTATTGTCCAAGAAGACTCGTAGTTTACCCTTCTGCAGCTCATAGTCGCGCCATTTTGGCACCTCTGCAAGCATATAGACGTTTGGAGTGATCTTAGGTGCAGCATAATAGCTGAACTTTGCAGGAATGCTCAGTTTGCTCAACGTCGCCTCATGTTCTGATCCGTCCGACGGGATTGAGTTAAGTGTAGTGGCTTCTGCCGTGTAATCCTGCAGTTTGGAGAATTTAGACAAATATAAATCTGAACCTACAGCTCCTTTTTTTGTTGTTATAAATATCACTCCATTGCTTGCTCGTGATCC
>CAMJFV010000339.1 GCA_946405045.1 uncultured Bacteroidales bacterium
TGCAAAGGTAGTCTATTTTTTGTTTCTCACAAACTTTAATGATGTTTTTTTACCTCCGTTTTTTCCTTTTTTTTGCAAAATGCTGATTTTTCCACACTTTTATTTTATTTTTGCAGATAATTATAATCCTTGTTTTATATTTGCCTAATATAATTGACTGGTAATGGACATGGATACAGAAAAAGATAAACCTATGAATCCAGACAAACAGAAAAAAATTGACTATCGTTATATACGAATGGCAAGAATATGGGCTGAAAACTCATATTGCAAACGTCGTCAGGTGGGGGCTCTTCTTGTGAAGGACAAGACTATTATCTCTGATGGATATAATGGCACTCCTTCGGGATTCCCTAATGTTTGTGAGGATGAAAACGATACCACTTTCCCTTACGTGCTTCACGCTGAGGCTAACGCTATCGCTAAGGTTGCCCAAAGCAACAACAGTAGCGACGGTGCTACTCTTTATGTCACTGCGTCGCCTTGCATCGAGTGTGCCAAACTGATTATTCAGGCTGGTATCAAACGTGTCGTCTATTCTGAGAAATACCGTCTTACTGATGGTATCGATCTTCTAGAACGTGCTGGCGTGAAAGTGGAATTCTTGAATGAGCAGGATTATAAGGATGAGTGACCTTACAACTGACATTAATGACCTAATGACATAATATAACCTAACAAAATATGAACACTAAAACAAAACAGGTTCTGGTACCCGTTCTTCTTGGTGTCTTCACTGCTGTCGCCTTCATTCTCGGGGCGAAATTCGGTGAGAAACGTGTGATTACAGAAGAGGGGTTGTTCCAGTCTCCACGCAAATTGTTTGAAGGTGAGGCCGATGTGATTGCGGCAAGAAAGATGTCTGATGTCTTACATTACGTGTCGAGCATGTATGTGGACACTGTTGATATGTCTGAACTTGTCGATCGTGTGATTCCACAACTTACAGAAACTCTCGACCCTCACACTGCTTATATCAAGGCTGAGGATCTTCAGATTACTAACGACGAACTCGCAAGCAGTTTCTTCGGTATCGGTGTGCAGTTCAACCTCCGCAACGATACTGTCAATGTGGTGCAGGTGATATCCGGAGGTCCGTCGGAGAAGGCCGGACTTCGTGCTGGTGACAAGATTATCGCTGTCGACGACAGTGCTTTCGTCGGCCCTAAATTGAATAATGAGGTCGTGGTGAAGACGTTGCGTGGTCCGAAAGACACTCACGTCAAACTTGGAATTAAACGTAAAGGTGTCGCAGAGACTCTCGATTATGAGGTGATCCGTGGTGAGGTGGCTCAGGAGACTGTCGACGCTTTCTATATGGCTGACGACCAGACAGGATATGTCAAGATAGACCGTTTCGGAGAGAGAACCCATGAGGAATTCTACGAAGCTTTGCTCAAACTTCAGGCTGAAGGTGCAAGACGTTATATTGTAGACTTGCGTAACAATGGAGGCGGATTCCTTCCTGTGGCAGGCGAGATGTTGAATTTCCTTCTTGATGCGGGCGATACTATCGTCTACACGTGCGGACGTGGCCAGACACGCGCAAATGCTGGTGAGGTGCTGATGTCTCGTGGTGCTCCGATAATTTCGGATCCTATTGTGGTGCTTATCAATGAGAATTCGGCTTCTGCAAGTGAGATTTTCGCAGGCGCTATCCAGGATAACGACAGAGGAGTCATTGTTGGAAGCCGTTCATTCGGCAAGGGCCTTGTGCAGCAGCAGATCCCTATCTCAGGTGGAGCGGCTTTGCGTCTTACTATAGCAAGATACTACACGCCTTCAGGAAGATGCGTCCAGAAATATTATGGCAAGGATTATGATTATCGTTCGGAGACGGCTATGCGCTATGAGCACGGTGAGATGACCAATGTCGACAGTATGAAGAAGGCTGCTGAGAAGGACAGCATGGTTTACAAGACTTGCAAACTTGGCCGCACCGTCTACGGAGGTGGTGGAATTATGCCTGATATATTTGTTCCTCTCGACACTAATATGTCGGCGTTCGCAAAGAAAGTCCTTTTGAGCGACGTTGTGTATGACTTCTCATTTAAATATATGGAGTCTCATCCGTCGGAGATTGAGGCTTATAAGAATGCAGGCGATTTCAAGATGACATACAAGAATTTGATGCATGACAGTGTTTACCGTGAATTCCTTGCCTACGCGAAGCATGAGAAGAATTTCTCACCGTCGGATAGGGAACCGGCAGCGACACAGCAGAAGATCATGCGTCTGCTTGCGGCTTATATGATTCGTTCAATCCATGGTTCGGATGACCATAAGCAACGTCCGTTCTATTGGGCATACAACTTGGATGACAATGCTTTCCGTGAGGCTTTGAAAGCTTTCACAAGCAAGGAGATGAAAGAAATATTGGAGCGATAATAAAAAATGGAGACGGTAGAGGTAAATTCTGCAAAGGCATGGGTTTTGGCGGCTCGCCCGAAGACGTTGGCGGCTGCTGTAGTGCCAGTGCTTGTTGGTTCGGCGTTGAGTGTATATCTGGGAGACGGTGCGACTTTCGATTGGCGAAAATTCACCATCTGCTTCTTATTCGCGTCGCTGATGCAGATTGCCGCTAATTTTATCAATGATCTTTTTGATTTTCTGAAGGGTAGCGACGGGAAAGACCGCCTTGGCCCGGAAAGAGCGCTGGCTCAGGGATGGATCACGAAGAAGGCGATGTATATGGGAATCACGATTGTGGTGGGGTTGGCAGCGTTGTGCGGAATTATGATGCTTCCACTTATTGAGGAATCACAGGTGCTGACGATGATAGGTGTCGGCATATTCTGCATTTTCTTTGCGTATTTCTACACATCTGGCCCGTTCCCGCTCTCTTATAATGGACTTGGCGACGTTGCGGTCGTGGGATTCTTCGGAGTCGTGGCCACCTGTTTCACATGCTATTGCCAGACACCAGGATGTTTTTCAGAGTCAGGATGTATAGTGGCGGGTGTGGCGACGGGAATGGCGATCAACGCATTGTTGGTAGTCAACAACTACCGTGACCGTGAGACGGATGCAGCGGATGGCAAACGCACGCTGATAGTGAAGTTTGGCGAACGATTTGGGGAGATGTTATATTTGTGGTGCGGATTGGGAGCTGTTGTGCTGATGTGTTATGTCTTCAGAGACAATCTGGCTCTTACATTCTTTTATATACCATATATAATATTGCATTTGATGTCATACACGAAGTTGATGAGGATCAAGAGAGGCAAAGCGCTCAACCAGTTGATAGGGGAGAGTTCACGCAATATGATGGTGTTTGCCATTGCGTCGGTAGTGGCGATGATGATGTAGTTATATATAATATGACACTCTG
>CAMJFV010000340.1 GCA_946405045.1 uncultured Bacteroidales bacterium
GTCTTTGTATACTTTGATTGAGAAGGATTGGAAAGAGGCTTACGACTTGCTTCCTGATAATCAGCAGAATGGTTGCCGTGTATGGAAGGCTTCTGCATCTGGTATGCTTACAAAACTTTATGTGACTATGGCTTCTTGCCAGTCTAAGTTGGATGATGCTGGATCTTATCAGTGTCCAGATCCTAACGCTTACTACCAGAAGGCAATCGAGCAGGGTAAGATTACTCTTGATCTTTGCCATTACTTGGAGGAAGGTTATGAAGCATACGATGCAATGTTCCAGCCAGAAACTTATAGTAAGGAGATTTTGTTCGCTTTGTTGTTTGAGCAAGGACCTTATGGAGCAGGAAGTGCTCGTCAGGTTCAGTTTGCAAGATCTACATATGTTGCAGGTAACGAAAGTGCATGGGGTGGAGAAAAGGGCTTGACAACAATGCTTTTTGACTCTTACGATAAGAAAAAAGATATTCGTTTGAAAGCGACTTCTTACTATTTCGGAGCTGATGACTCTTATTCAGATGCTCAGACAAAAGCAGATGCTGCTGCAGGTACTGGTCACTTCTACTATATGGCTAACGGTTCTAAGTACTACTACTTCTTGAATCCAAATAAGAGCTTGACTCAGGAAGAAAGAGAGCAGTATTATGGATCAGAACCTAATTCTGCAGTGTTCAACCACTGTCGTAAGTTTGTCTATGGTGTTAAGGCATTGGATCAGCAGATGTCTATCAATTTGACAATGCCTTTGCTTCGTGTGGCTGATGTATATCTATTGTTGGCTGAGGCTCAGATGGGTATTGAAACAAATGGTAATGTTGAAAGCCCATCTACTGCAGGTATTGAATATGTAAATAAGATTCGTGAACGTGCAGGTTTGGATCCAGTCTCTAAGATTGCATTCTGTGAGCCAGATTCAGTAAGCGGTAACGGAAATGTCGCTTATGCTACAGTTCAGGATCCAGACGGAAACGATCATGAAATCAAAGCAAGCTGTGATATGTATCACGTAACATACGACTTGATGCTAGAGCGTCGTCATGAGTTTGCTCTTGAGAATCAGTGTTGGTTGGATATCAAACGTTTGTACTACCGTAATCCTTCAGCTGCAGTTGACTACATCAAGAGCCAGGACCGTGGATATATCTTCGGAGAGAAATTTGGTTCAGAGATCGCAATTCCTCAGAAAAGAGCGGATTTCCAGCGTCAGTGCTTGATCCACGACCTTTCAGTTTTGGCTCATGACATTAACGAGACTTATGGAGTTCAGGAAGCAGAGAAGAAGATTCAGCTTGACAAGCTTCAGTTCTTCTTGCCTACTCCTGCATCTGTTCCAAATACTGCAAACTACCAGACTGTTAATGATTACAGTGAGCAGATTTTGAATAACTCTTATAAGTATTAATTGGTGAAAAATCTTATTGCCGCGATTGAAATCGTAAGAAAGTAGATCGCAGCAATTTGTTTGATTTCAAAAAAGAAAAAAATGAATAAAGCTAAATTTTATACAATAGGACTTATTGCAGGCTCTTTGTTCGCCACTTCTTGTGATGACAGAGTTGATTGCGGATGTGACTGCAATATGCCTCAGTTTGACAGCTGGGAAATCCTAAAGGCAGGAACTGCTAAAAACGAAGATGGTACAGTTTCAGCTGGTACTGCGATTGTAGTTTATGGTAAAAACCTTTCTGAAATTACTTCTATTTCATTTGGAAGTAAAAATGCTGAGCTTCACCCAGCTTTCATGGAAGACAATAAAATTGTTTTCCAGGTTCCAGAGGGTATTCCAGAGGATTGTGTCGCTCATATTACTACAGCTTCTTGTGAGCAGGGATTTGACACAGATATGTTGAAAGTTGTCGTTGCTCCACCTTGTGTTGCAATGTGTGACAATGAAATGGCTGAGAAGACATTGAGAGTTGTTGGTAACTCTTTGTTTGCACCACTTACAGCTAAGTTCTGGGATGGTGAGAATCATACAATTGAGGCATCTACTGAAGATGGTACTATCACAATTGATGATGAGAACCACGCAACAATCAAGATTCCTGCAGGAGTTAAGGATGGTGGTACAATTGTGTTTGTAAGCAAGGCTGGAGAGACAGAGACAAGCTTCAGATTCCGTGATACAAGAAACATGTTGATCACTCATGATGATGATGAGTATTTGAATCTGTTCAACCAAACAAAGCCAGATGGAGAAAGAGTTGATGAGGCTACTGGTATGACAATTGGTCTTCCAAAACCAAAAGAGACTTTGAAGAAGCAATACTTCAAGTCTGAGAATAATACTACAGAATTCTCTATCTTCCATGATGTTGCTGGTTATACAGCTTGGACTTATTCTCCAACAGGAGAGGCTAATCCAACAGGTGTTAAGCCAAAGTATCCAACACCATTCGGTTGCTTCTCAGAGTCAATTGTAAATGGAGAAACAAAATTCAATGATTATGTAATCAAGTTTGAGGTATTTGTTCCATCTGAAAAGCCAATTAATGGTAATGGTCTTGCTATCGGCTTCTTCGGTTCAGCTTGGCAGGATATCCGTAGCTATTGTGCATTCTGGCAGCCTTCTGAGGCTTCTTTCGCTAAGGATGATGATGGTGTATGGCAGTCAAGTTGTACTTGTACTAATTGGAGCACAAATGACTGGTTGACAGTGACAATCCCTATGGATGAACTTAAGTACAATTTCGCAGCAAAGAACTATTTCTGTAGTGCTCAGAATGATCGTAGAATTACTGATGGCTCAGATAATGAGTTCGCTGGATTTGGAGATACAGATGATGGTCTTGCTTTCTTCGATTTGTATGACTTCTTTGCTGATGAGTTGCTTGGTGACAGAGTTGATGATATAGCAAGCGTAGGATTTGAGTTCGGTAATGCTGACCAACCAAATCAATCAGCTACTCCATTGATCGGTGTTGATAACTTGCGTATCACTCCAAAAGATAACAATGGTGGTGTTTGGCCTTTGTTGAAGTGGGGTAAGTCTATTCGTGACTTCTATACTAATCCTATCGTTTCTTGTAATAGGTAATAGGATTTGTTCAAAAAAAAAGAGACATCGAAAGGTGTCTCTTTTTTTTGTCTATAATTAAGAGCTATTGCCTTATATTATCTTGCTTATTTATACGGCAAGAAACTAAAAATGATGTTGTTAATCATGTTTTGTTGTTAAAATAATGATTTGTTTGTATTTTTTTTATGGCTTGCTGTATGATTATTGAAAAAGATAGTATATTTGAGAAAAATAAATTTAATTATCGGTTATATGAACAAGTCGGAATTGGTAGATGCAATGGCATCAGCGTCTGGTCTA
>CAMJFV010000341.1 GCA_946405045.1 uncultured Bacteroidales bacterium
CAGCATCGCTCCGAATCCTGTGGCAAATCCGTGGGCTTTTCCTCTGTTAAGTGTACGCTGAAGACATAAAACGCCTATCGGTCCGACAGGGGCCGATACTACAACGCCGATCAACATGCCTTTTATTAGTGTGTACAACATAATTGCAAAGATAGTAATAATTTCGGAATGGTAAGGGATTTATAAATGCAAAATTCGAAATGTGAAATGCTAAATTAAAAGGCATGGCTTTCTTCTCATTTAGCATTCCGCATTTTTAATTTATAATTTACTCAACTCTCACTTTTCCTCCTTCTGAATTAGCACTGAATGCCGGACAGTAGTGTGGAATCACTTTTGTGATGCCTTGTGTGTATTCTCCGCTCTGTGTCACATGCAAAGTGTATTCAAACACGCGTGTGCCTTTGCTGATGTGGTCGAAGAACATGCTGTATTCGCTGTCAGTGATGCTCTGGTAGTAGAATCTGCCGTCGGCCCATTCCATGCCTGGATGTTTTCTGACTGGTTCAAGACATGCGGCACGTAGATCGAGCACCTGTACAAAGTCGATGTCTCTGTCGCTTCTCAATGTCATCACGATCTTCACTTTGTCTCCCTTCTTCAGCTTTTCTCCATCTTTGATCTCCTGGAGCATCTCTTTGTTGTCGTCTCCGTCGTTGCCGATCACCACTTTATACATCTTCTTTTTCACCTCAATGCCACTCTTTCCGCTTGTTATCTCGGAATATGGGGCGTCGTAAGCGATGTAGATTCCGCCGATACCTTCTTGTCCGGCTGGCTGCTCGATATGGATGTTGTTGCACAATTCAGGCGTGAAGTTTTCTTTGCCGTAATGGATCTTCACATATCCGTCTCCAGACAATCGCTTCTCGTCTATCTGCTTGCCTCCGATCTTTATCGTTGCGACGGTACGGTTTCCGCTCTTTCTCAAATCAGACGTTGCTTTTCCATCACCTACTAATGCGTCGATGGCGGCTAGTGTACCTTGTGTGTTGCTCCACTGTGTCGTTTCTTTCTTTGTGATGAGATGGAAACGTAGGTCTGCCAACTCTTTGGCATCACAACCTGTCTTCTGGAATGCTTTTGTCAACATCGCGTGGGTGCTGATGGAGTTTCCGTAGCGTCCCCAGCTGTTTTGATTCTCTTTCCAGTACATGCCGAACTCCTCTGTCTCAGTAGCGCTCTGACGTAATGATTCCACTATTGATTTGGCTTCTTTCACGTCTCCCTTCATATTCAGGACGATAGCGAATGAAGCTTTGCCGTAGAGTGTCATCTCTTTGATCTCTTTATGAGCCTTGTTGACGTAGTAATCGAGAATCTTTTTGGTGTTGTTGTCGAGATTTTTGTCGTATGATATCCTCATCTTGAATATGTCGAATATCCATTCTCTGTCTGCGATCAATTTTTTCTCGATTTCATTCTTATATGCTTCCGCTAATGCATTGTCGATGTATTTTACCGCATTCTTCAGCATCTTCTCGCACTCTTTTGGCAATACTCCGTATTCACGCATATCCACCAAATATTTGGCTACATATACAGTCACGTATTCGCTTGGCTTGAAATCAGAGAACCATGCGAATCCTCCGTCTGCGTGCTGCAACTTCTGCAGTTTGCTGATCGCATCATTGTTGGCTTTGGCAATTCTGTCTTTGTCGTAAAGTTCCACAATCTTTGCTCTCTGCTCACTTTCGTCTTTAGCCTCACACATCCAAGGAGTCTGCTGCATCAACACGTTTTTCAGCTCCTGGTTTTGCTCAAGTGGCGACGTTGCGTGGATGCCTTCTTTTTTCCATTCCTCCACCACACTCGGTATCTCAGGATAGATGTTGGCTATGTGTTGTGCCATCTGGTTGACATAAACGGTTGTGATCAATTCCGTCGCACAATCATATTTGGCATCTTTCACTGATGGCAAAGCCATGAGAGCCTGCCATACAGCGTTGTCTGTATATTCCACAGTGAGCTCGGCATCTTTCATCTCTTTATCATTGTATGGGATTGAAAAATCTTTCTTTTCACCGCCTCTCACGTGCACTGATTTGCTCTTCACAACGTGTGTGCCGTCTGCCAACACTGGCAACTGGTGCACCTCACCGTCGGAGAATGTTCCGCTTTTGCCAACCATCTTGACTTCTATCGCCGCCACTCCTGCTGGCACATCAAAACTCCATTCTTCAACTTTGGATGTCTGTCCTGCGACTTGGAATGGACGTGTCTGCTGCAAAAGAACTTTCTCTGTGGCTACGTCTTTGATGATTATCGAGACTTCTCCTTCCATCAGTTTTGTCCATGATGTTTTCATTCCATGATTAGTCTCCTCCTTTTCATTGTTTGTGATGGTAGTGGCGAATGTGCACTTGTCTCCTTTTCTGACGAATCTTGGCAGACTTGCTTTGATTGCGAATGGCATCTTTGTCTGCAATTCGTCGCTTGTGATACAACTGTTGACTTTTTTGTCGTGTGCGAACAGTATCATTTTCCACGAAGTCAACGCATCTGGCGCTGTGTATTCAAATTCTACACTACCATCTGCTTTCGTCTCCAACTGAGGATAGAAGAATGCCGTCTCCACAAAATTATTACGGACTCTGACATCTGCGAATTTGTTTTTAGACTGATTGTCAATAGATCTATATAGTTCTTCTTCGTGATCAGCGACTGCCACTTCATTCTTGACAGCATCAGATTCTATTCTTACATTATCTTCTATTATGCCATCTGCCATGTCCATACTTCTCAACATCTTTGGAGATGCTTTTATTGATGGACATACCACAGGAACTCCATTAGTGTATGCGTACATAATGCTGACATTTGGCATATTGATGTTGTCCCATAAAAATCTGATGCTTGGCAATCCTTGGTATGAACCCATATGAACGCCTTTGCGAATGTCGAAAGGACGCAAGTAGTTGTAGCGTGAAGCGGTCTTGTATTCTGGATAATAGATAGAGTAGTGGCCTAACGTGCTCCATGATGGCAACATGCCTCGTAGGCTTGCGTCTACCATGACTGCGGCTACCTCATAGTTGCTGTTTGTCGGCTTGACTCTCATCTTCACTTTCTGTTTCTCACCGGGCACAATGTTGCGGACAATCTCTAAAATCTCGATCTTTTGTTCCTCTTTCGTCACTTTCCTTTCTATGTTCACATTACTGTGCTCTTTTATTAGTTCGTGTTGTCTGACAGTGACGAATTCCACAGACACCATGTTCAGCTTGCTGTTGGCGAAGTATTTGTTGAATGGCACTTTGTAGATTTTCTGCTCATTATTGATCTTAATCCATTCGTCATGCAGGAGC
>CAMJFV010000342.1 GCA_946405045.1 uncultured Bacteroidales bacterium
CGTAAACCTAAGTGAAGGAATATGTTTTCTGCATACAGGTTGATGCTGTTGTAGTTCGTCGCACGACAAATCTCTGATAATGGGGCAGAGTAGTGTGTGTATAGAAGTTTGCATGAGTCTGATTTCATGAACTGATCTATTCTTGTTGTCGACGCATTTTTAGTGAACGCCACTCCAGAATCCTTCAATTGTTGCTCTATCGCATCAGCCACGAATAGTGCTGGTTCTGGGTTCTCAGACTGTATTTCCTGCACTTTGCCCACAGCAAACGGTCCTTCAATAGTCTTGTTCCAAGAATAGTCTGTCGACATTATTCTGTATGGGGTGTCCTTATTGATGATTTTTACGTCAAGAAGGGTTGTCTTTGGCACTGTATTCACCACTCTTGCTATTGAATCATCAGCAGAATTGTTGACGTAGATGCGGATCATATTGTCGTAGGCACAGATGGCTGACGGAGTTGGCGCGTAGTATGTGCCGATGTCTTCCACAAGCCATATCGGCATCTGTGCGCACTGTGCGTAAAGGCTCGCGTCTCCAATCACAGCACCGTCTACTTTCTTGATGCCGGCTGTACGGACAGCGTTCGCTGCATTTGAGAAGAAATCATTTGGCAGTTTGTTGTATTTGGATGCGATCGACGGATCTCCGCCTCCGACAACATAAATGTTGCCATGCAAAGTCGAGTCTTTTGAAAGATGTCCCTCCATCACCACTTTTGTCTCAAATTTGAAAGTGTCTGAGAAAACTTCCAAAGCTGTGGCAGTGGTGATAAGTTTGGTTATAGATGCGGGGATGAGGTTGGTGTTTCTGCGGTATTCAGCGACAATCTCTTCCGTCTCCACATCCTTGATCAGTATTCCCACACCCGCATTGTGTAGACCTGGAGCATCCACGAATGCCTTTACTGCAGGATGAAGATCTTGCGCGTATGTGATTATGCTTGTTAGGGAAAATAAGATAAGTAATAGTCTTTTCATTTCGATATATGTTAGTCGCTAATAAATGATAATCCGTTTGCCATTCAGAGCTAACGGAAATGGAGGACGCAAGGGAAATTCCCCTTAGCAATCCCCAACTATGCATTTAGCATTATTAATTCCGCATTATCCTTTGTGTCTTGCTTTTAACTCTCTAGCAAGATCCTCGATTCTGATGCCTTTGCTTGTAAGCAGCACGATAAGATGGTAGATCATGTCTGAACACTCGTAGATGAATTGGTCGTTTGTTCCGTTCATAGCCTCTACGATGGCTTCGATTGTCTCTTCTCCTACTTTCTTACACATCTTGGCAGCTCCACCTTTGAAAAGCTTTGTCGTGTATGAACCTTCTGGCATCTCTGCGTGACGTTTCTCGATGAAGTCCTGAAGCTCAGTCAGGAAAGCAAGATCTTTCACGTTCTTTGAACCAAGGAATTGGTTCGCTCCTGTAGTAGAACCCTTTGGAAGAGCCTGGATAAGCACACTGTCGCCAGATGCCGATTTTTGGATCTCTGCCACTTCCATAGTGTCGTTGTATTCTCCTGCAAGCACATTCTCGTCGGAACCTGTAGCTGGATTGTGAAGCATGACAATTTTGGAATTCTCCATCTTTGAAATTGTCTCTTCTGTCACGAACCCAATGCGTAGCACTTTGCTGTTTCTTTCGTCTTGCACGCAAGCAGGAATCATTGTATTTGCCATATTTTTAAGTCTGTAAAATGTCAATTTATAAAATCAAATCAGTATCGACGGTACTCGCCGATACTGAATTATATTTTTGTTTTTATTATTCAGCACTTTTCTTTGTGCTTGCCTTTTTCGTAGTCGTTTTTTTTGTAGTCGCTGCCGTCTTTGTGTTTTTAGCCGCTTTCGCTTTTTTAGCAGGAGCTTTGTCTGCCTGCTCTGCTATTATTTTGCGACAATCGTCTAATGTCAACTCTTTTGCATCGGTTCCTTTGGCAATCTTGTAGTTGACTCCATCTTTTGCAATGTACGGTCCGAATCTTCCGTTGAGGACTTCTATTTCTACTCCGTTGTCGTCAAACTTGTTGATCACCTTGTTCTTTTGCTCCTCTCGTTTTGCTTCAATGATCTTGATGCAGTCTTCGTTTGTCACTGTAAGTGGATCATATGTCTTGGCAAGAGAGTACGCCTGGTTGTTGTGTTTGATGTATGGACCGAATCTTCCGACTGCCACCACCAAATCTGTACCCTCGTAAGTGCCGACTGTACGTGGAAGTTTGAACAGGTCGAGAGCCTCTTCCAAAGTAATGGTCTCAAGATGCTGGTTCTTGCGTAGTGATGCAAAACGTGGTTTCTCCTCATCTTCCGTCGCTCCAATCTGAGCTATGGCTCCGAAACGGGCGATCTTCACAAACACCTCTTTGCCACTTGCTGGATCAACACCAAGTTTACGCATTCCATTTTTTCTTTCGCTGATCTGGGATGCGTCTTCCACTAATGGATGGAAATTGTGGTAGAAGTCGTCGATCATATCCTCCCATTTCATGTTTCCTTCTGCAACGTCATCGAACTTGTTTTCAATCTTCGCTGTGAAGTTGTAGTCAAGGATGTCTGGGAAGTATTCTGTCAAAAACTCATTCACAACGATCGCTGTGTCTGTAGGCACAAGTTTTTTTCTGTCTGCACCGTAAGTTTCTGTCTCTGTTGTTTCTGTTATCTGATTGTCTTTAAGCACCAAAGTCTGGTAGTTGCGTTTCTTTCCTTCCAGATCACGCTTCTCCGCATACTCCTTATTCTGGATTGTTGAGATTGTAGGTGCGTATGTAGATGGACGTCCGATACCAAGTTCCTCAAGCTTATGTACAAGAGAAGCCTCACTGTAGCGTGGAGGATGCTGAGTGAAGCGTTCTGTCGCATCGATCTCTTTAGGTTGAGAAAGAATCATTCCCTTGTTGAGTGGAGGAAGAACAGAAGTGTTGCTGTCTTCGTTGTTCTCCTTGCTTTCCTGATAAACTTTCAAGAAACCGTCAAATTTGACAACCTCACCGTCTGCTATGAACTTATATGTGTCGTCGCCACAATCAATAGTCACTGTTGTTCTTTCGATCTCAGCGTCTGCCATCTGCGACGCGATTGTACGCTTCCATACAAGATCGTAAAGCTTCTGAAGGTTGCTGTTGCCTTCAATTGTCTGATTCTCTATATATGTAGGACGGATTGCCTCGTGAGCTTCCTGAGCTCCTTTTGCTTTTGCAGTGAAGCGGCGTGGCTGAGAGTATTTTTCGCCCATCGACTCGCTGATGACTTTTTTCGCAGTGTTGATGGCAAGATCGGAAAGATTTACTGAATCGGTACGC
>CAMJFV010000343.1 GCA_946405045.1 uncultured Bacteroidales bacterium
CAGGAGCGTCTGGAAGACGCCACGAGCGGAGCGTAAGTAACCCGGGATGAAGTTCTGGGTTCTGGGATAAAGTCCCTGGGGATGAGAGACCCAACACCCAAGCTTTGCCTGGAAGGCAATACGAAACAAATCCTCTTCTCCCAACAGTTTTTTGTTTTGTTGAAGACAATCTGAGACGGAATGACTTAATTTTTTATACAAATCTTTCTCTTGATCGCTTGATGATTTGTTTTTTTATTGAAGTTTTGTATCTTTGAAAAATATTTATGAATTTTATTTCAGAAGAAATCTATTTTGACTATTAGTGTTTGAATATTACAATAAAACATATATACTATGGGTATTAAAAGACTTATTGTGACATCTGCGACTCTGCTTTTGGGTCTGATGTCTCTTAATGCGGCAGCAACACATTTGACTGTTGAATTAAAGGCTGGTAACAAATACAGTTTTTTGCTTGCAGATAAACCTGTTATCACTTTTGCTGATGGAGCTCTTGTTGTTAACGGTGAAGCTGAGACTTCTTATTCTATTGAGGGTGTGAAGAAATTCCATTTCACTGAAGGAGATGCATCAGGTGTAGAGACTCTCTCTTCTGGTGATATTCGTATCATCAGCCTCGATGATGCTACAATTCAGGTTCAGAATCTTGAGCCGAAATCATTGGTGACATTGGTTAATGTGTCTGGTGTTGTATTTTCTTCTGTATCTGCTGATTCTGAAGGTTCTGCCACTGTATCATTGCCTCAGGCAAAAGGTGTGTATATTCTTACTGCTGGAGGTAAATCATTCAAGGTTATCAAAAAATAATACGGCTTCGTAAAAGCGTATTTCATATACAAAAAATGCTCCTCTTTCGTTTCCGGAAGAGGAGCGTTTTTATTAATGATTTATAATAATCAATTAAAGGGAAGCAGATTTCACCTCATGCTCCTTGCACCATTCTTTGTCGATTTTCTTGATCATTCCCTGAAGCACAGCTCCTGGACCAACTTCTGTGAAACTTGTAGCACCGTCGGCGATCATATTCTTCACACTCTGAGTCCATTTTACTGGAGATGTCAACTGGCGTAGCAAATTAGACTTGATAACCTCTGGGTCTGTCTCTGCCTTAGTTGATACGTTCTGATAAACAGGACACTTTGGAGCTGAGAATGTAGTAGCTTGGATAGCCTCTGCAAGTTCATTTTCTGCAGGTTTCATGAAAGGAGAGTGGAATGCACCCGAAACAGCAAGCTTAAGAGCGCGTTTTGCTCCTGCTTCTGTAGCTTTTGCACAAACTGCATCAATTCCTTCGATGCTTCCGCTCACTACAAGTTGACCTGGACAGTTGTAGTTTGCTGGAACTACCTGGCCTTCTGTAGTCTCTGCGCAAAGTTTCTCAACAACTGCGTCTTCAAGACCAAGAATAGCAGCCATGATGCTAGGCTGGATCTCGCAAGCTTTTTGCATTGCCATAGCACGCTTTGCAACGATCTTCAAACCATCCTCGAATGTGATGGCTCCTGCTGCTGTTAGCGCTGACAATTCACCAAGAGAGTGACCTGCTACCATATCAGGCTGGAAATTATCTCCCATTGCCTTAGCAAGGATTACAGAGTGTAGGAACACAGCAGGCTGAGTCACTTTTGTCTGTTTCAACTCCTCGTCAGTACCGTTGAACATGATCTCAGAGATCTTGAATCCAAGAATCTCGTCGGCTTTATCAAAAAGTTCTTTTGCGACGGGAGAATTCTCATACAAATCTTTACCCATTCCGCTAAACTGCGATCCCTGACCAGGGAAAACGTATGCCTTCATCTTTATTAAATTAAAATTAAGAATTAACGATTATTTATGCATCTCGCATTGCGAATTATGCATTTATATTTATAGAGTGCCTTTTGTGCTAGGCAACTCATACTTATAAATATCACGTTTGATGGCCATCTTGATTGCTCGAGCCAGAGCTTTGAAGATACCTTCGATTTTGTGATGCTCGTTGTCGCCCTCCGCTTTCACGTTCAGATTCATTTTTGCAGAGTCGCTCAAACTTTTGAAGAAATGCAGGAACATTTCAGTTGGCATGTCGCCCACATATTCTCTTTTGAACTCGGCATCCCAAACCAACCATGGTCTTCCTCCGAAATCAAGGCAGACGCTGCACAAGCAATCATCCATTGGCAATGAATAACCATATCTTTCAACACCTCGTTTTGATCCAAGTGCTTTATATATAGCTTCTCCCAGTGCAATGCCTGTGTCTTCAATAGTGTGGTGCTCATCCACGTTCAAATCTCCTTTCACGTGAATCATCAAGTCGATACCAGAATGTTTGCCGATCTGCTCAAGCATGTGGTCGAAGAAACCAAGACCGGTAGAAATGTCGCATTTGCCATTTCCGTCCAAGTCGACGCGGATGTTGATGTCTGTCTCTTTAGTTTTGCGTGCCACCGTCGCCACTCTTTCTTCAGCGAAAAGGAATTCTGCAATTTTATTCCAATTCTCAGCTATTAATGCGCAGTGTTCAGTCAAACCTTTATCTTGAAGCATCTTAGCTCCTGCGTCTACATCCTCAGCGATTAGGATACCTTTGCATCCGAGATTTTTTGCGAGTTGGACATCTGTGGCTCTGTCTCCGATGACATAGGAGTGGGACATGTCGTAGTCTCCTTTCAAGTAAGCACCAAGCATTCCGATTCCCGGTTTGCGGGTGTCAAGACCATCTTCAGGATATGATTTGTCGATAAGTATGTCGTCAAATTCGACACCTTCACCTTTCAAGACCTCAAGCATCTTGTTTTGCACCTCTTCAAATACGGCTTCTGGGTAAGCGTCTGTTCCAAGACCATCCTGATTTGTGACCATCACAAACTCAGAAGAGAGACGTTCGCGGATGAACGCCATGTTACGGATGACACCAGGAAGAAAAGTCATCTCAGCAAGAGAATTGACCTGCTCGGTTACAGGTGGTTCTATGATGATCGTACCGTCACGATCAATAAATAACGCTGTTTTCATCTATATATATTAATTGTTGGCAAAGATAACATATAATTCTTAAAGCATAAACAAATGTTTGATAATTGTGCTTGAGATTGGTTGGCGTAGAAATGATTCGCTGTGTATTAGTTGTGTATAATTATGTATAAAAATATACAATGCAATGTTGTTTTTGTAAAATAATTAACATTTTTTAAGTAATGGCTCTGTATTTATATTCGTTTTTTTACTATTTTTGTGTCGCTTTATTTTGCATTTTGTTGATGCGAACAAAAGGAATTAATGTCGGGGGTTTATATCAATGCTAACGACAAAA
>CAMJFV010000344.1 GCA_946405045.1 uncultured Bacteroidales bacterium
GGAGTCTCTTTTACAATCTGAAGCTGATGCAGTTTGATGATGTCAATTGGTAGTTCAGACATCCTGTCTGCACCTTTTAGAATCATTTCTGGTGTTTCGCCGGGCAAACCTAATATGAGGTGGGCTCCTGTCTGTATGCCACGGCTGGCTGTGTCACGTATGGCCTTGCATGCACATGCGAAGTCGTGACCACGGTTGATACGCTTCAATGTATTGTCGTCGGTGCTCTCCACACCGTATTCAATCATCACATATTTCTCTTTCGACAATTCCTGAAAATAGTCGAGCAATCTGTCATCCACGCAATCTGGACGTGTGCCGATGACTATTCCCACCACGTCTTCACATGCCAAAGCCTCTTCATAAAGTGCTTTGAGACGTGAGAATTCACCGTATGTGTTGGTGTAAGCCTGGAAGTAGGCAAGGAATTTCAAACCTGCGTATTTGGCTTTGCGTTTGAAGAATATTTTTCCCTCCTCAAGTTGTTTGGTCACAGAAGTTGTTGAGACGCAATAGTCAGGATTGAAAGAACGGTTGTTGCAGTAGGTGCAACCGCCCACACCGATGCTTCCATCACGGTTTGGACATGTGAATCCTGCGTTGATGGATATCTTCTGCACCTTATAGTCAAAGTGCTCTTTTATGTAGTCTGAATAATTTTTATAGTGATTCATAATGATTTATCAGCCGTGGAATCCCTTTAAAAAGTCACTCTCAATAATATAAACGATTAAAATGAATAATACGGTGAAAAATATTGTAAGTATCAATATGATTATTTCGGATAATACTTTTAAATAGCCCCGAAAGTTTTGTTGATTCCTAAAATTACGATATCCAAAAAGAATTATTTCGAATATCGGATATATCAATGAGACAAGTATGCTTGTGACCAAAAAAAAATCAGTTGTGTCATTTTTATAATTGTCTTCAATTTTATACATGAACCAAATCCAGATTGCTCCAATTATCAAGCATATAATGAGCCTAAAACATGTATGTTTGAAATCATATTTGAAAAAATCCATGCCTATATTTTATTGATAATATTGTTTTCATACAGATTTTATGATGGGCAACCACAAGGATAAATTATCGTTAGTAAAATGTTCTAATGAAAATTTGGATGGGATTCTATGAATGATAAGAACACCAATATAAAGATTGTGGAGAAAATCAATAATATGGTAATTACCAAGGCGGCTATTAGAGCTATCGTTTTTAGTAAACCATGTTTCTTGTAGCTGTAATATCCCAATAGGACGATCTCGACTACAACATAAAAAATCAAACAGATGATGCGTATACCTATTAGGTCATCACTAAGAAATTTATCATAGAGGAGTGTCCACAAAACTAAAATTATCAAGATTCTTAAAAGTGTATATTTGAAATCGTGCTTAAAAAAATCTATGCCTAATTTTTTGATTGAATTGTCTTCCATATAGATTTATAAATAATTGTCAATCACAAGGAATGTTGAATGTGGAGTAGGGCAACCACAAGGGCTTGCCCCTACAGATGCGGTTCAATCACACATTATGCATTATGAATTACGCATTATGAATTGCGTCAATCCACCACAAACTGGCTGTTGTAAATCTCGTAGTATCTGCCTTTCTTTGCCAACAACTCTTCATGCTTGCCTTGTTCTGCGATTCTTCCTTCGTGCATCACCAGAATCTTGTCTGCATTCTTGATTGTGCTCAATCTGTGGGCGATCACGAATGATGTGCGACCTTTGGTAAGGTTGTTGATGGCTTTTTGAATGAGGATCTCTGTGCGCGTGTCGATGTTGCTTGTTGCTTCATCAAACACAAGGATAGGTGTCTCGACGAGGATGGCTCTTGCGATTGTCAGCAACTGTTTCTGTCCGTTGCTGATGTTCTCTCCACCACGCAGGATCTCGCTGTTGTAGCCTTGTGGAAGTCTCTCGATGAAGTTGTGGGCATTGGCTGCCTTTGATGCGTTGATGATCTCTTCCTGTGTCGCTACTGGCCATCCGTATGACACGTTGTAGTTGACAGTGTCGGAGAATAAGAACGGTACCTGCAATACGATACCCATCTGGTCTCGCAAACTTTCTTTCGTGATGTCTCGGATATCAATTCCGTCTACTTTGATTGAGCCTGAATTGATGTCGTAAAAACGGGTCAGAAGGTTGATGATTGTGGTCTTTCCGGCTCCCGTTGTGCCGACAATCGCTATCACCTCATCTTGTTTGGCTGTGAATGATATGTCTTTCAATATCAATTTGCCTGGCTCATATCCGAATGAGACGTGGTCGAACACGATGTCTCCTTTCACAGTCTCTTCTTTCAATGTGATGGCATCTGGCTTGTTGGTGATCGTCGGTTTTGTGTCAAGAATCGTGAAGATTCGCTCCGCTCCTGCGATTGCCGACTGCACGGCATTGAATTGAGACGCCACTTGGTTGATTGGTCGTAGGAATTGCTTCGTGTAAAGAAGGAACGACTGGATTGTTCCGACGGTGATGGTGGCGATTCCGATTCCAAACACAGTCAGATCAGTGGATGTCGCCATGATTCCACCCAACACTGCCACTATGATGTATATGATATTTTCAAGCACTCGCATCAGTGGCATAAGCAGTCCACTATAGATCTGCGCTTTCACTCCTGATTTGCGCAACTCTTCGTTGATGGCATTAAACTTGTCTATCTGTTGCTGTTCAATGCCGAAACTGCGTACCATCTTGATTCCGCTCACACTCTCTTCCACCAGACCGTTCAGCTGGCCGAGTGAAACCTGTTGTGAGGAGAAGAATTTTCTCGTTTGTTTGGAGATGATATTTGTCATCATAAACACCACAGGTATGGACATACAGCAGACAACTGTCAGAGTTGGACTCAATGCTACCATGGCCACAACAGTTCCTGCAAGGGTGAAGATGGTATTGAATAGCTGGATGAATGAGTCTCCCAATCCCGATTTCATCAGCTCTACATCATTGGTGAATCGGCTCATCAAGTCGCCTCGTTTATGCACGTCGTAGAAATGGATGTCCTGCTCGAGCATCTTGTCCATCATCTGTGTGCGGAGTTTTTTTGCAATTTTCAGGGAGACGTTGGTCATTCCATATTGCTGTACCCAAGAGAACCAAGAACTTGAAATATATAGCATCAGCAACATTATGACGATGACATTCAATTTTGTGAAATCCACCGTCAACGTTGACAAATCTATACAGTTGTCTATCGCCTTACCGATAAGGATCGGAGCCATCAGTGTGCAGAACACCTCACATAGTGAACTAACA
>CAMJFV010000345.1 GCA_946405045.1 uncultured Bacteroidales bacterium
TCTCCACCACCGTGACACTCACCGACGATAAAATCAACTTCGACGATTTTGTGACACAGACACAGAACAGTCAGCTGGCATTGTCGAAAGCCTCAATCACACTTCCAAAAATCAGAGAAAACATACACAGATTGGCTGACAGCAAGATCGATTTTTCATTAAGGCCGTCCAACATTCATCTTGCCGACTTTTCATCTCTTGTCCACTCGTTCAAGAATTCCAAGGATGATATTCGTATGAGCGGAAGCATCTACGGAACAAAACACGAAATGAATCTGAAATCCATCCAAATGGATATGGGAGAGACTATGACGTTCGATGCAGATTTCAAATTCACGGACTTCTTCAACATCGACTCTCTTGGTATCGACGCAGATTTCAAATCAATCACATTGACCGCGACTGACGCAAAAAAGCTGGGACAATTGATTATAGACCGTCCTGTCTATCTTCCCCCTGTAGCTGACTCTCTTGGTTTGATCCGATTTTCAGGCGTGGTATATGGAAAATTCAAAGAACTCTACACAGAAGGAAATCTAAGCACAGACGGAGGCACTATATCAACAGACGTAGTCATCAAAGCCAGCGACAACAAATATGAGAAATTCAATATCATAGGTGCTACAGCAGCCAGAAACTTCAACCTCACAAAACTGTTCGGAAAAGAGAGCGGTTTCGGCAAAACTGCTTTTGAGCTGGAGGTTGATATACAAAAAATCGAAGCAGACAAGTTTGAAATGGAGCTTGCCGGAAAAATCGACACCATCTATTTCAAAGATTATCTCTACCAAGGTGTGACTGTCAACGGGAAGCTTAACGACAGAAGCTACACAGGAAATTTCACACTCAAAGATGACAACATCAACTGTGAATTCGAAGGAAGCGTCAACATGAAGCATAAGGACATGCCTGTGATGAATTTTGTGGCAAGTGTGAAAGACGCGAATATAGACAAGCTAAACTGGGTCGAGTCGGAAGATCCAATCACAGTCTCATTCGACATAACGACAAACTGCACAGGAAAAACAATAGACGATCTGTCTGGATCAGTGACTCTCGATAATTTCCTATGCACACGTGGTGACAGATATCTGTATCTGAATCTCTTCACTCTCAACACCGTCCCTTCAAAAGAAGGCAAAAAGCGCATAAACATCATCTCCGACTATATCAACGGAAATGTGGAAGGCAAATATTCATTTGCGACTCTGGTCAACAACATCAAACAAATCGCATATTCCTACCTGCCAACATTAAAACAGATGGATAGCAAGTATGAAGACATAAATGAGGCATCAGAAAATGCCAACGATTTCACTTTCAACTTCACAATTGAAAACACAGAGCCGATAAATGACATTTTTGAGATGCCAGTCGTCATACAACAGAAAAGCAAAGTGAAAGGATTCGTCAATGACGACACTAAAAAATTCCAATTTAGATTTGAAGCCCCACTTTTCATATACAAAGACAATATAGTGGAAGATGCCCTTCTTCTGGTTGAGAACCCACATGACAATCTTAAAGTTGTGTGCCGTACGACTTATGCAGACCCTGACAAACGCAGATATCCTTACTATATCAGTTTCAACGCCAACGCCAAAAACGACAATCTTGACTTACGTCTTTCGTTCAGCAATTCAGAAGATGTGACATACAGCGGAAATATATCGTTGAAGACGGCATTGAAAGGATATTCCGACAACGGTTTGTCCGCAGACATCTCAATCATTCCATCCAAAATTGTAATAAAAGATTCCGTATGGAGCATTGGAGCTGGAGAAATCGAGCTGCGTCCGAAACTGCTTGACGTGAAACGTTTTGAAATAGAGAACAAATACCAGAAATTCCATGCTCTCGGACGAACGACAGATTTGAAAGATGACAGTTTGAGAATATGGTTTACGGATCTAGACGTGACACATTTCAGCAACATCCTCGACAATAAATTCATCACATTCGGTGGTATCGGAGACGGAGATTTCTATTTGACCAAATTATTCAGCAACCCGACTATAGAAGGAAAACTAGGATTGTATGACGCATACCTGAACAACTATCCTTTTGGTGATATGCAAGCGGAATTCGGCTACGACAAGAAGAACAACACTCTTATTTTCGGCACAAACGTGATTTCCGCATATGAGACGCATCAAAAGAGTGAGATCGACGGTGCTGTCTACTTTGACGAAGACTCATTGTTCATCGACGGTAGGCTCCGTGACATTGACATGAAATTTCTCCGCATATATCTCGACGGAATATTGAGCAACAATACAGGAGTGCTCAACACCCACGTCTTGGCACTCGGACACTTTAACAATATCGGACTAGAGGGTATGGGACTGGTGCGTGATTTCGACTTCAACATCGACTATACAGATGTCAAGTATACATTCACAGACACCGTGTGGATGACACAGAATTCATTCAGAATGGACGGAATCAAGATAAAAGATCAAGAAGGCAATGATGGTCTTCTCTCCGCGCTCATTCTTCACGAAGGATTCCTACACTGGAAATACGCAGTCAATGTTGATTCCGAACACTTGTTGGCTCTCAACACAAACGAGAGCGACAACGACCTTTTCTATGGAAAGGCATATATCGGAGGAAAAGTTGGAGTTTCCGGAAGTGGAGACGAACTGAATATCGACATCAAAGCAAAGACAAACAAAGGAAGTAAGTTTGTTGTGCCACTCGACGGAACCAAAGGAGTGGATGATGCTGGATTCATCACATTTAAGAAAAACACCAAGATGACGACGCAGGAGATGCGTAGGGCAAGAAGAATGAAGATTCAAAAGATACATGAGGAGGAGGAAGATGATCCTCTCATTGTGAATGTAAATGCCGCGATAGATGCCACACCAGACGCCCAAGTTTCTCTGATTCTCGACCAAAAACTTGGAGACGTGATACGAGCGAGAGGAAACGGAAACCTGACATTCTCATACGACGGTAGAGACGACCTTTTCAAACTGTTCGGACAATACCAGATCACAAAGGGAGATTATCTGTTCACCATCCAAAGTATCATCGCCAGAAAATTTGAGTTGCTTGACGGAAGTACTGTACGATGGAATGGAGACCCGAGTGCTGCCATTCTTGATGTGAATGCTAAATATACGCTGAACGCATACGTCGGTGATATTCTTGCTGAAGATAATGTCACAACAACACAAGTAAACTGTATGATGGGCATCTCCGGCACTATCTCACGTCCAGTGGTCAAATTCGATCTAAACATGCCAAACATCGA
>CAMJFV010000346.1 GCA_946405045.1 uncultured Bacteroidales bacterium
GCATTGCTGCGGACAATATAAGAAACTTGACTGCTGCAAAGGTAGAAAAGGCTAAATCGGGACATCCGGGAGGAGGAATGGGAGGCGCAGACTTCATCAATGTGCTCTATTCTAAATACTTACGCTATGATCCAAGCGACCCTCTATGGGTTTGTAGAGACCGTTTCTTCTTAGATCCAGGTCATATGTCTCCAATGCTGTATTCAGTATTGTTGTTGTCTGGTAAGTATGATATTACAGATATCCAGAATTTCCGTCAGTGGGGTAGCTGCACTCCAGGACATCCAGAGGTTTGTTTTGAAAGAGGTATTGAGAATACATCTGGTCCATTAGGACAGGGACACACTATGGCTGTAGGTGCTGCAATCGCTGGAAAATTCCTTACTCAGAAGTTTGGAAACTGGATGGATCACAAGATCTACACTTTCATTTCAGACGGTGGTATCCAGGAGGAGATTTCACAGGGTGCAGGAAGAATTGCCGGAAATCTTGGTTTGTCTAACTTGATTATGTTCTATGATGCCAACAACATTCAGCTTTCTACAAAGGTTGATGAGGTATCTAACGAGGATATCGAGCAGAAGTATAAGGCTTGGGACTGGAACGTTATCACAATCAATGGTAATGATGCAGCTCAGATTATTGAGGCACTTGAAAATGCCAATGCTGAGACAACACGTCCTACACTTATCATCGGTAACACTACAATGGGACGCGGTTGTGTCAAGTCTGACGGTTCTAATTTTGAAGGTCAGGTTTCGACTCACGGACAGCCATTGTCAGCCGCTGGTGTTGACGTCGCTAAGACAATTGAGAACCTTGGTGGTGATCCTAATGATCCATTCAAGATTTTTGATGAGACAAAGAAAATATATGCTGCTCGTAGAGAGGAATTGATCGCTGACGCTAAAAAGCGTAAGACTGAGCAGGCAGAGTGGGCAAAGAAGAACCCAGAGTTGGCTGCTAAACTAGAACTTTTCTTCAGTGGCAAACTTCCTAATCTTGACTTCTCTAAGATAGAGCAGAAGCCAAACCAGGCTACACGTGCCGCTTCAGCTGCAGTGCTTGGTTATTTGGCAGATAATGTAGAGAATATGATTGTCAGCAGTGCTGACTTGTCAAATTCAGATAAGACAGATGGTTTCTTGAAGAAGACTCATCCAATTGTGAACGGTGATTTCAGCGGCAGATTCTTGAACGCTGGAGTTTCAGAGTTGACAATGGCTTGTATAATGAATGGTATCGTGCTTCACGGTGGTATGTATGCTGCTTGCGGTACATTCTTCGTCTTCTCAGACTATATGAAGCCAGCTTACAGAATGGCAGCTCTTATGCGTCTTCCTGTAAAATATGTATGGAGCCACGACGCATTCCGTGTAGGAGAGGATGGTCCAACACACCAGCCAATCGAGCAGGAGATGCAGGTGAGACTTTTGGAGAAGATCAAGAACCATGCAGGTAAGAACAGTATGCTAGTTCTTCGTCCAGCTGACGTATATGAGACAACTGAGGCTTGGAAGATGGCAATGGAGAACACTGACACTCCTACAGCGTTGATCCTTTCTCGTCAGAATGTCAACGACCTTCCTGGTGACAGAATCGCTGAGTCGAAGAAAGCATCCAAGGGAGCTTATGTCGTAAAGGCTTGCCAAGGCACTCCAGATATCGTAATGATAGCAAACGGTAGTGAGGTCAGCACATTGTTTGATGGTGCAAAACTTCTTGAGGAGCGCAAGAACTTGAAGATTCAGATTGTATCTGCAATCTCAGAGGGATTGTTCAGAACTCAGAGCAAGGAGTATCAGGAGGAGGTTATCCCGTCGTCGGCAAAGAAATATGGTTTGACTGCTGGAATACCTTGCTCATTGCAAGGTCTGGTAGGGGTTGACGGATATGTCCACGGACTTGACCATTTTGGTTACTCGGCGCCTTACAAAGTGTTGGACGAAAAATTCGGCTTCAATGGCGAAAGCGTCTACTCCGATGTTTGTGAATTCCTGAATATTTAATCGATATTAATAGAGCCACCTTAATTTAAGGTGGCTTTTTTTATTTAATGTTATGACTAGAGTTGACTACAGATACCATTTTCCATTGCCGTTTTATGGCGTTGCACTTTTGCTGGACATCGCTATGGTGATGTTCTATATAGTACTCGCTTTACAGACAGCTTTTGGAATTAGTGATGATATTCTGCCAAATGAGAATTTTGGCTATTATTTGGCTGGAACTTTCATTTTTTCAGCCATATTGGCATTCTATACATATATGTTGCTCACTAGTCGTGACACATTCATCTATGATAATTCAGAAAACAGATTTTTTTCCGGCTATACGTTCCTTGGCAAAGACAAGGGAGAATGGAAGAAAGTAGACGGTACGTTCAGCCGCATCGTCTTCCAAACATATGAGCAGAGCCAAACCTTCAATTTCATGGGCATAAGCAAGAATAAGGTTGACGAGACTGTGTATGAGTTGCGCAAAGTGTACGACGACCAGACTTACGACTGCTTGGTTTCTACATCAGACGTGAAATGTTTGCCGGCGACTTTGAAAATAGGTAAGCAAATTGCTGATGTCAACGGAGTCAAATTCTTCGATTATGTGAAGGATAAATATAGAAAACAGAAAATTTACATCTGATCTGTTGAAGAGTCAAAATTCTACGTCACAAAGGAGATGATGTCAGAAATCGCATTTTGCCTGAATTTTTGAAAATAAAAAGTAGAAAATAGTAATAAATTGAAAAAAATTTCTATTTTTGTCTTTGATAGTGTAACAACGAAACATAAGGAAGTAATAATTATTAAATAATATCAAACATGGCTAATTTGGATTTGTCTAAGTACGGTATTACAGGTGCAACAGTGATTGCACACAATCCATCGTACGAGGTATTGTTCGCAGAGGAGACAAAAGCTGGTCTTCAGGGTTATGAAGTAGGTCAGGTTACTGAGCTAGGTGCAGTAAACGTAATGACAGGTATCTTTACTGGTCGTTCTCCTAAGGACAAATACATTGTTGACGACAAGAACTCACACAACAATGTATGGTGGACTTCAGACGCATATAAGAATGACAACCACCCAATGTCAGAAGAGGTTTGGGCAAAGGTTAAGGATATCGCAAAGAAAGAGCTTTCTAACAAGAACCTTTATGTAGTAGATGCATTCTGTGGAGCAAACAAGGCTACTCGTCTGGCTGTTCGTTTCATCGTTGAGGTTGCTTGGCAGGCTCACTTCGTAACAAACATGTTCA
>CAMJFV010000347.1 GCA_946405045.1 uncultured Bacteroidales bacterium
ACAGCGACTATTACGTGGAAAACACGCCCATCAATTTCTATACACAACTCCATCTGAACAGCCGTTTCTCCTTCAATAAGAAATGGAATCTGAACCTTGAATATGGATCAGATTTTCATTCAAGCAAAAATAAGGGAGACGGTGCTGTCATTGAAAATCCTGAAATGCCCCCTTTCCCAGGAAATAACACATATATGCGTCCACGTGCCAACTGGAGCATCCCTGCTTTAGAGGTGTTAGGAGCATATCTGCAGGCTGTACTGACTTTCAGACCCACGTCGACCCAATCAATCAAACTGGAGGCTGGAGGACGTCTCACTGAAATGCTGAATCTTCCTGATGACTATGCATTGTGCCACAAAGTCCTTACCGAACCACGTCTTAATTTCAGCTATCTATTCGGCAAAAACTTCAGAAGCAACTTCCGATTAGGATACGGTGAGGAAAACAAACTTCCTACTCTGGACTACCTATATCCAGACAAAACATACAAGGATTTCTGGGTGTTGAACGCCTACACAAACAATCCTGAATACAGACATCTGATCACATACACTCAGATTTACGACGCGACAAACAAAGAAATACGAGAGAACAAAAACCAAAAAGTGGAGGTCGGATACGATGCTAAATACAAAGATTTCGAAATATCTCTAACTGCTTTCCACGAATTCAGCAACAGCGGTTTCGAATATTTCACATTCTATTCTCCTGTGACATACCCATACTACAACCAATTGAAAGAAGATGCCGACATCTCTAACAAAAAACCAGACAAGGAGGATTACGTAGCCTCTTCATTCAGCGAATTCACTGCATACAGACAAGTGATGAACAGCAAGAAAATCGTGAAGAACGGTGTAGAATACCGTATGATTTTCCCTAAAATAAAAGCTATCCAAACCAATCTGGAAGTTAACGGTGCATATTACAAAACAACTTACGGCACTAACCAGCCAGATTATTTCTATCCAAACAGTAAAGTGGGTGACAGTATGTATCCATACGTGGGATTATACGACTTGGACAGCAAAACCATAAAGCAACAATTCAACACAAACTTCTGGTTCAACACTCATATTCCAAAGTTCAGACTCATCTTCACAAACTTCTTCCAGCTTGTGTGGTTCCAAACAGAACAAAAGACAGACAATTTCGATGGCATCTATAAAAAAGTGCCATACGCCTACATGGATTTTAATGGAAACATACACAATGTGACTGATGAGGAACTGTCAAAAATCAATTCGAAAGATGATGCACAATGGTTTCAGCTTCGCAGACAAAGCACAATCAGCAAATACGAAACAGATAAAAAACCAATTTATCTTCTTTGGAATATAAAAGCAACAAAAGAATTGAACGACAGAGTCAAATTATCCTTTTTCGTCAATGGAATCTTAGACGTTCATCCTAAATATATGAGCGATAAAGAATCAGAAACGAAACGCGAATGGAGCAATCCATTTTTTGGAATGGAAATGGTTATGACTGTCGGAAAAACTAAAAAAACAGAAGAAAAATGATTACAAAAGTACTATCATACATAATATTAGCCATTTTCTCGTCATTCGTTTTGCCCATTTACGGTCAAGACGCCTCTATATATGAATGGCAAACCAACGCTTTTTCCCCATCAGAAAAAAGATGGTCGGAATGGTCGTCTTCCGTCGACGCACGAATAACCTCCTCCCTGAGACAACATCCTGTTTATCACGCAATGAAGAATGATGAAACAGATTCGATGAAAACAAAAAGAGATTCTTCCCTACCGTCGACTTTTTATCCTCATGACAAACAGAATATTGTGCTGACATCCTACGGCAAAGGAAAAACAGATGGTGACTTCATCCCATACGAAGGAAAATCCAATGAAGACTGGAGATTATTCGGACACGGATGCCACAATTTCGGTAAACATGGGACATTATATGGAACTATCCAATATGCAAGGGGAACACATAAAGAAATCAGTTGGAGTGCGATGCGTTTTCCCGAACTTTACTGGCCATACACGTTGACCGATTCGACTGGTGGAGACAGCAAATACGAATACTATGGCATAGAAGGTGGCTACGGAGTAAACCTCGGTAAAGTTTATTTCGGTGTCATCGCACAATTCGACGGTGAATTGGCCTACAGAATGACTGATCCACGACTAAAAAACAACACGACTTTCCTTCAACTCGGTTTCGACGCCGGATACTCTTCTCCAAAAGGGCAACGTCTGATGGCAGATGCCAAATATCTCCGCAACAAAGAGCATGAAAGCGACAGTTACTGGAGACCTGGCGAACAACAACGTTTCTTCACGTTATACGGATTTGGACTGTACGACAACAAAAGAAGCAGTGTATCAATGGGTAGATCCCGTATGTACTACATCAACGGATTCAAATCCCATCTTTCGTATGCGTCACCAACAGAAAAAAAATTATGCACAACTATTAATTTAGGATGGAACATAAACAAAATGGATGCTGAGGAAAGCGACTTTACAAGTCCGTATGGAAGCCGTACGACAACTCTCACACCACAAATCGAATTTAAATGGAAAATCAATGAGAACAATACAATTTCTTTATTCAGCGACAACCTTCTTGAAAAACGTCTGGGATATGAACGTGTATTTGAAAAATTTATCACAAACACCGCAACGTCTTCTTATGATTATAGACAAATAGCAGAAAACCAATATTATACCTTGTTGACACGACAAGGATTAAACGCACTCAGATATTCTGTTTCACTTGGAAAACACCACATACTGGGTATTCAATATGGAATAGGATATTTCCATAGAAGTGAAAAGAACTCATTTTACGACTTTTCCGTCGCAAATAAAAACATGATAAAAATACCTCGTTTCGACTATAAACTATCCACAAAAAAACATGAACTCTCTGCAGGTATCAACTGGGGTCATCAAAAAGTCAAACATCACGAATATAATGTGGATATAAAGACGTCGAGCATCCAACATCTTGATTTTCAAACTTGTTTCGCTCCTTACGCATACTATGCGTCTGAATATGATATACTTGCAGCAGACTTGACCTACATCTACTATTTCAAAAAATTAGGAATAGGAATGCGTCTGAAGTATATGAACATCTCCGGCAACAGACTTGATGATGTGGAATATACAAAAGAAATCGGCTTCAACTCGATTTGTCCGATGATTTCCCCACAGTCTGACATTCACAATGAACAATGGATTAACGGATCCATTTTTGTTTTATTTTA
>CAMJFV010000348.1 GCA_946405045.1 uncultured Bacteroidales bacterium
CCTTTACAGAATAGACCACTTATTGAGTATCCGTTCCCATCGAAACAAGCATTGTATACACCCAAACGTTCAACACCTATCGGTATCCACATTCTCAATGTATCCGCAATTGAATCCGTATTTGACAAATCCACGTCGTTAACAACTATATCATTCATCAATTTCGCATTAAGTGTAAGATTCTGCCACTCATTTATCTGGTTTGCAAAATCGTAAAGATCATCTGCAGTGTAGATAAGGAACGTTCCGTCATCATCCAGACGTTGGTCTTTTCCACATATTTCACATGTCAAATTCTGATATTTGTGGACATGATAATCACAATGTACACATACATTGTTTTCCATTTCATGATCATGTTCCAAAGAATCTTTCTCATTGGAATAGAAGCCTACACAAGGACTTGATTGATACACATCTTTGCCAACAAACAAAGGGAGAGTATCTTTTGACAAATCCTGATGCCATACAATAGAACCACCTGTAGAATTGGAATTCAGCAAGAAGCATATTTTGCCTGAAGTGAAATCTTTTGTATTGTATGGTTGGGGCACACTGAATTTTTGAGTCTGATGGCATTTTGTTGAATCATAATAACAATTCTTTACATAAGAGACTGTTGTTATTCCACAGACATCCTTGAAATCACCTTCAAACGATCCCGCGCTGTAACAGTCCTCTATAACTCCCGTATTGGAAAAAGAAATTCCTCCTGCAGATGTCTTAGCCGTTTTTGCAACCAAAACACCACAAAATCCACATTCAGCAATTGTGCCAGAATTATATCCGGCAATACCACCAATGCTTTCTTCAGGTGACATTATAGTCGCTGTACTGTAACAATGTCTGATCTTGTTAAAATTCGCTCCACTGATACCACCTCTATATGGAGGACCGTAAGGATCCTCAAGTCCATCTACAATGGAATTATATGATTCACAATTCTCTATAGTTCCATAGTTACGTCCACAAATAACTCCAATATCATTTCTCGCAGAGAAATACGAGTCTTTGATTATCAAGTTTTTAATCACAGACTTTTCCGAACAAGATCCGACAAATCCAAAACTGAACAAATCTTTGTTTGGGCTGACGACAAGACCAGAAATGGAATGGCCCTTTCCATCAAAGAGACCATCATAATCCACTAATTTGCCACATATTGGATTCCAAAGTTTAACTCCTTCATAATTTCCATCAAACAAATCCGGTTGAAGATTATTGACAACAATATCCGCAGTCAAAACCCCATTGGCGGCAACAGATCCTTCATTGACAATAGACGCAAACTCATAAAGTTCATCCACATTTCCTATCTGATAAGGATTACCTGCACTACCGTCTCCATTAATTGCATAACAACAAACACAAAACAGTAATTCCCAAAATGTACTTAAAGTTTTTTTCATATATAATTTTTTAAATTTACGATGCAAAAATAACAAAAAACAGATTACGACATATTACATTCATATGAAATCAATTCACACAAAACAATGTAAAAGTCACACATAAGTATGAATATTGAAAAATGAAATTTGCTTACTTGCATATATAAAATATAATTTCTAACTTGCCAATTGTTTGCAGAAAATCGATAAAATATCATTGTTCTGATTCTCAAATGAAAAAACTGATTATTCTGACATTATCTATATTGCTGAATGGAATATTCGCAATCGCGTCTCCTTTCTCATTCTCTTTTGATGAGACGACGGGAGAGGCGACGCTTCTGTCTGTAGACAAAACTCTACCAAAAACGGCAATTATTCCAGACAGTGTGGAGAATGGAGGAAGATGGTATACCGTGACTAAAATAGCGAAACAGGCTTTTGCAAAATGTGGCAAGATGGAGACGGTGAAATTACCGTCGGGACTGAAAAAAATCGGACCTGTTGCTTTTGCAGAATGTGGCAAACTAAAATCAATCGTCATTCCAGAAGGTGTGGAAATCATTCCTCACCACTGTTTCTATCTATGTGCTTCACTTGAGTCGGTCAAATTACCGTCTACATTAAAATCCATTGAGCACGACGCATTCATCGCATGCAGATCATTGCAGACGATACATATCCCAAACAAAATCCACCATATCGGCAGTTGGGCTTTCGGAGAAAATCTCGCTTTGGAATCAGTTGAATTCCAGCCAGGAAATAAAAAATTATCCATCGGAGACCATGCATTCGACCGCAGTGGATTAAAGACACTGATTATTCCGTCGTTCGTGGATTCACTCGGAGAATACGTGTTCAACGGATGCAGTTCACTGAAATCTGCAATCATAGAAACCGACCTTGATACCCTTCCAAAAATGACATTCCATGGCTGTGAAAACATGACAGACTTGACCTTGAAAGGGAAAATGAATGCCATCGCATACGGAGCGTTTTCCGACTGTAAAAAGTTGGGGAGCATCACACTTCCTACCACAGTGAAAAGAATCGGAGTGAATGTGTTCGACGGATGTAAAAATTTGGCAAACATAAACTTGCAAAATCTAACGTTGCTACAAACCATTGGAGAAGCTGCCTTTTCAGGCTGTGAGAAACTTGAAAAGGTCTCACTACCTAGTGGAATAAAGAAGATAGAAGACGGCACTTTCATGAGTTGCCATTCATTGATAGAAATAACAGGAGAGAATGTGGAATCAGAAGCAGAGTTCTCTTTCTACGACTGTCCTAAACTGAAAACCAAAAATTTCGCAAAATGAAAAATTTAATCCGTGCAATAATCGCTTTGATAACACTCTCATGCTGCACTCCTAAAAACGGTGTTGAGTCACAGGCACGCATAAAAAGCATAAAAGACATGATAAGTAAAGATCAGGAAACAGAGATTCCATCAATAACATATAAGGAGTTTCTTGAAAAAATCTATGATTTTGAAAATGATTCTGCACAACAATGGACAAACAAATCCGGTCGTCCGATAGTGATCGACTTCTATGCCACATGGTGTGCCCCATGCAAAAAAATCGCTCCAAATCTGCAGGAGTTATCCGTTGAGTATCTGAATGTTGATTTCTACAAAGTTGACACACAGGAAGAAGATCGTCTGGCCATGGCATTCAACATTCAATCGGTGCCGACTCTTATGTTTATTCCAAAAGAAGGAGATCCATATCTGAGTCTGGGATATATCTCAAAAGGAGAAATCAAACAGATCATCAAGGAACTTGTGAAATATTAATGCTAAATGCTAAATGCTAAATGCTAAATGCTAAATGCTAAATGCTAAATGCT
>CAMJFV010000349.1 GCA_946405045.1 uncultured Bacteroidales bacterium
CCACACAAACATAAACACATTATGGCCATGAAAAAACGTTGCCTTTCTATATTAGCTCTTTCTACATTATCGTCGCTCGCTTGGGCAGACATAGATGTTTCCGATTTATATCTGCAAAATGCAGGTTTTGACGATGAGTCTCATTTCGATTACCATATTTCAGAAGAGGGAAATGTGGCTCAGGAGATCCTGCCTATTTATGGATGGAACAAGGATTTCAGTGTGGATTATACTGTTTGTGGAATCTATGAATTCGGTACATCCAAGACTTTCAACACTTATGGAAAAGTTCCGTCTGCTGGATATGATAATTCAAAAGGTGGATGTCTTGCGTTAAGCACAGGATGGGACCAAGAGATGAAATTTTATCAGACTGTGACTCTGCCAGCAGGAGATTATAAGCTCCAAACAGCCTATTTTAATGGCAGCAATTCCAATAATGGCTATAGTTTGCTCGGCTGGATTCCAGAAAATGGCAACGCAAAGATATCATCGATGTCTTCATTCCCGTCTGACCAATGGAAAATTGATGAGGTCTCTTTCTCTCTTTCCAAGGAGACGACGGGACGTATACAGATCGGTTTCAAGGCTGTGGCAAACGGTTCGGCTAACTCAGCTAAGGTAGTGTCTGATTATGTGAAACTTTATGTTGTCGGATCTGAATCGACAGAATATCTTTCCGCTGAATTGTCAAAACGAGTGGATGCCGCATACGGATTGTTGGCTATGAGGATGAATGCCACTCACTACAAAAATCTGAAGAGCGCTACAGACGAGGCTGAATTATGGATCTCATCACCGTCTGCCCAGAATCTTTCCACAATAGTCTCCAACCTACGTAAGGCTACAGAAGCAGCTCAGACTTCCGTCGACTTATATATTCAACTTGCTGATTTGATCGCTGAAGCAGAACCAGCAGCCCAAGACGACGCTGAAATTGCGGAGGCTTTGAAAAAGGCGAATAAAGTGTATGCGGAAGACTCATATTCTATAGCCGATGTCAATGAGACAATCTCAAAGATGGAGGAGTTGATACTGTATTATAAGACAAGCCATGCATCAGGTCCAGTTCCAACTGTGACAACCGATCCTCGTCATGCACGTGGAGCGACAATGGCATTTGGAAGAGCCTCTTTTTCCGGTGACGGAATTGTAGAAAAAGGTTTCTGCTGGGGAAAGAAAAACAACCCAACAATTAGAGATAACCGATCTACAAAATCATTCAGCAACAATGGAAATATCTATGTGATTGAAGGAATGACTCCTTCAACATTCTATTACATCCGTCCGTATGCGATCACCAACCAAGATGTGGTGGGGTATGGAAAGACAATAAAAATATGCACTTTGCCAATGGGTGAAATCACATGGACTTACAACAATGGTGGCTCAGCAGAGGAAAACGGACGTATAAATTCAGCTGTGAAAGATGCTGTGGATATATGGAACAACCTGACAAGCATCAAAGGTATAAACATGACTGTGAACTATGGAGCAAGCACCCAGACCGCAGATTGCAGCTACGGAGGATGGATGCGTGTGGGACCAAACGCAAGCTATCAGCGTACAGGTACAATTCAACACGAGATGGCTCACGCAGTAGGAGTGGGAACAACAGATACATGGTACAACAGCAGCATCTACAGAGAGAATACAAGCACAGGATTCTGGCTTGGCGAACGAACGGACCAGATTTTGGCGTTCCTGGAAAATGACAACAATGCTCATCTGAAAGGAGACAAGACCCATTTCTGGCCATACGGTATCAACGGAGCCCATGAAGATGACGGCACACGTATGTTATACTATGCGAATGCGATTATCGTACAAGCGTTGGGAGAAGACAATCTGCCTCCTGTGTCGGGAGCATTCGCGTCGCCTGCATACACATTCATTCAGGATGATAACGAATACTACTATATTCTTTCTGCGGATGATGTCAATTCGATGCTCAAATCGAATGGGGATGCTTTACAATTGGCGAAGAATGATTGGAAGACGGTGCTGAAAGATAATTCGTATGCTTGGATCGTGAAATTCAATCCGTCAACACAATATTATGAGTTTAAAAACGTAGAATCTGAAAAAGACCTGTCTTTCAACAGATCCAGTGTACAGTTGTCAAGCAATGATAATTTCGGAATCCAGATGTTGGGATCTCGACAGAATGTGGTCACAAACGACTTCAATCTAAAATCATATTGGCTGACATTCGAAAATGGAACAAACAAACCAAATTCTTTGACTTCATCATATAATGGTGTTACAGCCTCTGTGTTCGACCACCAAAACTCTGCGTCAAAACAGAGATGGGTGATTCTGTCTCGTCAGGAAGTGAAAGCTCTGGCTGGAGATTTGTCGGAGACAGAAAATTATGATGCTGACAATTCATCGTTGATAGTCTACAGTGTCAATGAAGGAATTGCTGTTGAATCAACAGACAAAGGGGAGTGGATCCACATCTACGATATCAGCGGACGCATAGTCAAAAAATTCTATATGCAGGCAGGAATGAAAGTTTGCGTTCCTGTGAACAGGGGAGTATATATTGTGAACGGAAAGATGGTGATGGTAAAATAGGAGATGTTATAATCCAAACATCTCCATTGCATTCTTCGACGTTGCTTCTGCAACAGCATCGACATCCATCTCTTTGATTTCCGCCACTTTTGCAGCGGTATATGTGATGAACGCAGTCTCATTACGTTGACCACGTTTAGGCACTGGGGCAAGATAAGGAGCGTCTGTCTCCAACACGATCCTGTCTAACGGAATATCCTTGACAGCAGCGGCAACACCAGCATTCTTAAATGTAACGACGCCACCGATTCCCAACACAAAATCACCAAGCTTCATCATCTGTTCCGCTTCATGGATATTGCCTGTGAAACAATGGAATACGCCATGCAGTTTGGATTTGTCGAATTTCTTTAGCGACGCAGTACATTCGTCGAGAGCCTTACGCTGATGGATTATGATAGGCAGATTGTTTTGAATCGCAACGTCGACCTGCTGCTCAAAAGCTTTAATCTGGATATCTCTTAAATCGTCTTCCCAATAAAGGTCGATGCCTATTTCTCCCAAAGCGCAATATTTGCGTTGGGGTAGGTAAGCGAACATCTCATCCAACACATTCTGCCAATCCTCTTTCACTTCAGTAGGGTGAAGCCCCATCGCACACGAGAACAGATCTGTGTCAGTGTCGGCCAACGCATGCATCTGCGGAATTGTGCTCAAAT
>CAMJFV010000350.1 GCA_946405045.1 uncultured Bacteroidales bacterium
GACATTTCTACGTCAACAGCGAAAAACAAAAAAGTCAGCCAAGTTTAGCTTGGCTGACTCCTCACAAGAAATTAAAATATTGTTGTTCTGAGTTAGTTAAATGAGGCATAGAAACGTAGTGATGGAACAGGAATCGTTATCTGAGCTCTTGCAATCGGACGCTCAACCATCATGTAGCCCTCTGCCACTGGCAAGAACCACATTCCTCCTGCTTCATAATAAGTTGTTCCATTCACGCGAGACAAACGAGCTCCGTAAGGAAGTGTTGTGAAGAAGACATTCTCAGGGAATGCAACCTCCTCATATCCATATACTGGATCGTATACATAGTACACGCCATTACCATAGTAGTAAGTGTAATCGCCAACCAAGAACGAGTGTACGTATACAGGACGTGTATGATGGTACACTGGATGTGGACGGTGAATCACACGATGATGGTGAGCAGGCGCATGACGATGTGCTACCGGAGCTGGTGCATGGTGATGATGATGCGGAGCTGGTGCATGGTGATGATGATGCGGTGCTGGAGCAGGTGCATGATGATGATGCGGTGCTGCTGGAGCTGGTGCATGATGTGCTGCTGGAGCATGATGAACAGGACGTGATCCATGTTCTACTCTTGCAGGAGATGGACGATGTCCGCCTCCATGTGCTGGTGCTGCCGCATGATTGCCACCTCCTCTGTTGGAAGGTGCTGGTGCTGCTGCATGATTACCTCCACCACGATTATTATGTGCTGGCGCAGATGTACGCTGTGGAGCTCCACCTCCATGTGAACGCTGCGCATAAGTTAACTCTGACATAGCAAGCATTGCTACAATGCTTAGGACTATTAAAAACAATTTATTTTTCATGGTCGTATCAATTTTATCATTAATTATTATCAACGTCGCCCTAACGGTTCCGTTTATCTTTTCTGCAAATATAATGAAGTGAAAATAATATCTTACCTTTGTAAGGTTTTTTAAGATAGAAAAAAAGTTTTTTTAACACTATGAACAACTCATACATATATAAAATAGAGGATGTCGAAAAATCTACGGATATAGTATCAAAAAAATACAAAAACCTGTTTTATATTTTCGAATCTATCTGCAAAGAACTGACTGCGGACGACAATATTCGTTTCGCAACAGAATATGCCAGACTGACGTTCCTTTTAGACAAATACAATGTGCATATCGCAATGCGCAAGAGGATTATGAAATTCCGTGCCGACGCGATTAATTCCATGCGCAACAATGCCGTCATCTCTACCGAGCAATACAGAGAAGACTATGTTGCGTTGGCTCTTTTCATATCCCTGCTGTACGGCGAACAGATTTCGGAGTCTCAAAAAAGGGATCTGGAAGTAGTGAGCGGTTCATGGACTACTGATGAATATCGTCGTACCGAACGCATCAACTATATGCGCATAGTGGCTACAGCATGTGACTACGAATATATCACAGGCTACAAGGAAGATGCGGAAGAATATACACAAGTGAAGGTGAAAATCAACGTGATAGGTCAGAACAACGATTTCGCAATCTCGCCAAACATGGTATGGAACGGATGTATCGTAGGGCTTATTGACAGCACCGTCGAACATAACGGAGACCTTTGCCCAAGATTCATAATCATCAACCCTGACTATCTCATGGAGTGTAGTTCGATAGCCGACTGCGTCACTCCATGCGGTCCGAACCCTCTTGAGCATCTGTTCAAAAAACTGATGCGAGCAAAAACGTCGAAAGCAATGCTTCTCGGAAATATAGCCAACTATTTCCACGACCGTCTTATCCACGCTCACGACAAAAACGACGTCGATTTCAAGACACTTATGAATGAAGCTTTCCTTGAATCGTCGCTATCCATCAGCACCTGTGAAGAATTACAAAACAAAGATGATTATGATTCATGGATTTCAGACGCGGAGACTCATTACAACAACATAAAAAACGTGGTGGAGTCGGTATTTCCAGAAGTTGGCATCTCCACAGAAAATGTGCTGCTTGAGCCTACTTTCTTCTGCGACCAACTCGGTTTGTCTGGACGTCTCGACCTGCTTCATCAGGCAAGAGGTAACTATGCCGTGGTGGAAATGAAAAGCGGAAAAAGCAAGTTTCCAGAATCTCAATTGGATCTTATCGCAGACAACCATATCACTCAGGCTTTTCTATACCAAGCGATAGTGCAACGTGTACTGCAAATTCCGTTCAATGAGCTGAAAACCTACATTTTCTACACTAAATATCCGTATGAGAAGCGAGCCAACCTCCGTTATGCGAAATGTACACTTAAAAACATATCGGAGGCTCTTAATCTACGCAACCGCATCGTCTGCTACGAGCATCTGCTTGCCAATGCAAAAACCATAGATGAAGTGAGACGCATAGTGTCGTGGATCACTCCTCAATATATGATTCCAAATTATGACAAAGTAAGAAGCGAACGAATAGTAAGCGGATTCATCGTGCCAAGGATTGAGGAATTCCGTCACACAATAGACTCTTCTTCTCCATTGGAACAGAAATATTTTTACGCTATGCTCGGATTCATCGCGAAAGAGCAGGATTATGCCAAGACAGGAGGTAGCGGCACCCGTCGCAACCATTACGGTTTTGCTTCTTGCTGGAGAGAGTCGCTGGAAGAGAAAAAAGAGTCAGAAAATATAATCTTTGACCTTCGTCCAAGAGAAATCGCCATCGATTCCGCAGAGCCATATGTTGTGTTCGACCGCACACCGAACGACGAATACACAGCATCTTTTCGTGTGGGAGATATAGTTGTCATTTATGAAAGACGGAATGATACCGACTTGGCAACCAACAAATTAGTACTTCGTGGCACAATCGCTGAGATCAACAACAACACACTACGTATCAATATGCGTCAGACACAGCGCAATCTTAACGTGCTACGCAGCGACATGGAATTCGCTATCGAAAGAGACTTCATAGAATCAAGCTTTGCCAACCTTTACTCTGGTCTTTTCACATTCATCAGCACAAAGCCGGAAAGGAAACGTCTGCTTCTTGGAGAGACGTTGCCCAAACCAACAAACACTCACCGCCATGGCACATACGCCAACGAGGATATCAACCGTATAGTGGAGAAAGCGAAGTCGACAGACAGCTACTTCCTTCTTGCAGGTCCTCCAGGTACAGGCAAAACATCCTTCGCACTCAAATCAATGGTGGAGGAATTTTATGAAGACGACGGGAAT
>CAMJFV010000351.1 GCA_946405045.1 uncultured Bacteroidales bacterium
GCAAGAATCAGTTTGTCACACTCTGTGGCAAGAAGAGAAAGGTTAGGGCCGACTAATGTGCTCAGCATCTGGGCAGCTTGGTCTTTGATGTCTTTCCCACGCTCTCTCACATAGTTGACGATGAATGTCGGCACCTGGTTGTCGTAGATCTTGTTGCTCTCCATCACAACACCTACCTTCTGCACATCCTTGAAATAACCTTTTCGGGCATCAAGTTTCTTATGCTTGCAGCAGATCACTAAAACCGCTTTCGGATTGTATTTTTTTGCGTAAAGTTGCAGCAGATCGTAATCCTTTTCCCTGATTTGTTGGGCCTCGCGCACCACAACCAGACGGTAGTCGCTCATCATCGGATAGCTTGACACCGCCGCCAGCACATCCTGCATCCTTATTTCCCCACCGTATAGCACGGAGAAATCGAAGTCTTTATTCTCGTCGGCTACAATATTGTTCTCAAGAAAGTCTGACACCAAATCAATATAATACGGCTCTTCACCGTGCAACAGGTAGATAGGCTTGATGTTTCCTGCCTTCACGTCTGCAATTATATCTTTTGCATCTGCATCAGAATTTTTTGTAGCCATAGTTAAAGAATTTAGACTTTTTAATTTTACTTTTGTAGTAAAACATATGCAAAAATAGTAAAAATATGGAATTAGCACTTCCTAAATGCCATCTAAATGTCAAAAGGGAATCCAATGGGTTATACGTGTTGGATGGATGTCGACGCAAGTGGGTGAAACTTACGCCGGAGGAGTATGTGCGCCAGACTATGATGGAGCATGTGATCATGTCGACGGGAATCAACCGAGCTTTGGTGGCCAACGAGCAGGTGGTGGAGATTAACGGCATGAAGAAAAGATGCGATTCTGTTGTGTATAATTCTCATCTTCAGCCAATTGTGATATTTGAATTCAAAGCTCCGACAGTTCCGCTGACACAGAAAGTGATGGATCAGATTTTCGCGTACAACCGTGAACTTCCTGTGCCAATCCTAGTTGCGAGCAACGGGCTCCAGCATATCTGTATATCTCGCAAAGAAGACGGGATTTCGCTATTCCCTTTTTCCGAATTGCCGGAAAGAGTCAAGGCTGAGCATGGAAAGTAGGTGAGTGCGATTCAAACATTAAAATTATTTAAAAATCAATCGGTATCCATTGATGTTTCATAAAATAAGTATATATTTGCATAATAAGTTTGTGTAACCAACAGTAAAAGTAAAAAATATGAAAAAGAGTTTATTTATTTGTTTTGGTGCGATGATGGCAGTTTCTGCTATGGCGCAGACTACAGTGACATATAAAATGAACGGACTTGTTCAGGGTGATTCACGCACTTTGACTAAGTTTGAGTACGTAGATAAAGGAGAGAAAGGTGCTAATCAGGTTTGGGATTATTCAGGTGCTAAGGAGACTGGCACAATGGTAATCAACCAGAATGTCAACTATGGTCAGCCAATGGGAAATCTTAACGTTGCATCATCTAATCTTTTGTTCGCTTGCGACGAGGGTGGAGAGAAGGATACTTACTTCGAAATCAGCAAGGAAGCAAAAATGTATTGGGGTTTGCAGTCGAAGAGCGCTAAGATTGAGTTTAATGAGCCAATCGTAGACCTTCCGTTCCCATTCTCATACGGTGATATCCGCATAGGTTCAATGGACGGTGTATACACAGAAAATTCTGGTGAGACATATCCAATTGAGGGAAACTACTTCACATCTGCTGATGCGTGGGGTACACTTACATTGCCAGACGGAACAACTTATAATGATGTTCTTCGTGTGAAAGTAGAGAAGATGTACAAGCAGCAGTTTGGTTCGTACAACTACGATATCCACACTATCCGCTACCAGTATTTCGCTCCAGGTGTGAGATACCCAGTCATGATCGCTTTGATCAACGATACACAGAGCGATTGCAATTGTGCTTGCGGAAAGTCGCACACTGAGGAAGCTTTCTATCAGACTCAGACAGCTTTGAAGAGCTTGAAGTCGTACGAGATGGATTCTTACATGGCAGATGCTCAGGGCGAGTTTGAGATGAGCGCTTATCCTAACCCATTCAAGACAGTTGTCAATGCTAAGTTGAATGCTCCTAAGGCAGCCACTGTGACATTGGAGATCTTGGATGCTACAGGTCGTGTGATCAAGAATTATGGAGAGTATAACCTAGAGGCTGGAGATAATGTAGTTACTCTTAACACAGCAGCTATCGGAATCGGTCAGTTCACTCTTCGCGCTATCTATGGTGGAGAGGTGTTTACTCAGACAATCATCAAGAAATAATTTTTGAATAATAGAAAAGTAAAGAGAATGTATCAGCAATTGATACATTCTCTTTTTTTATATATCAGTGAAGTCTGTCAGATGAAATATCTCAAATAAGGAGGGATGAATGAAAGTTCATTCCTTTTTTTTGCCTACATTTTTGTGCTATAATTTTTGCTTTTGTAATTTTTATTATAATTTTGCGATGTTGTTGTCATGGTTTTAGTCCAATTTTCTACTTGATTGTTAGTCCTGTAGGTTGAAAATATGATAATACACGAAAATGAAAAAGCTTAAAATCTAATAATAATGAAAAAGAAATTGTTTTCACTGATCGCATCAATTGCGTTATGTGTGCTGATGTTTGCAGCAGACAACATGTTTGTCAAATTAAAAGATGGTAAAATCGTCGAGTATAGTGTAGACGATGTAGAAGAAGTGTTTTTTGGTCCTTCAACTCTTAAAGACACCACTGCCTATGATCCAACTGTGGTGGATGTGTCTGATACACCTTTAGAATTCAACATCATATCCGATTCCACAGCCGAAGTCATTTCAGGTTACTATATAGAATTAGACTCTGTTGTCATTCCGGAAAAAGTACGAATTGACGGTAGTGTTTATAGTGTCACAAGAATAGGAATACGTGCATTCTCAAACTGTTCTAGATTGACAAGTGTAGCAATACCATCGAGCGTTGAAGAGATTGGTGCGAATGCATTTGAATTATGTGGAGTGACTAGTGTGGTTTTACCTGAAAATGTATTTGTGGATTTTGAGGCATTTTATGGTTGCTCTTTAACAAGTGTCGTTATATCTTCAGGTACTCTTCTTGGTCATAGAACATTTTATGGTTGTTCGAAATTGGAAACTGTTGAAATTCATTCAGGAGTAGATTATATAGGCAAATACGGTTTCTTTGAGTGCCATAA
>CAMJFV010000352.1 GCA_946405045.1 uncultured Bacteroidales bacterium
ATGATATGGGGTGGATTGAACGGACTAGGAATGCTAGTGTATAACTTCTGGAAAAAGAGAAATATCTACAAGAAGACATTGGCTGTCATGATTGTGACGTTTATATTCGGAATACTTGTATTCCTATACGACCTGCCTGTATACAGAATGGGATTCGTATGGCTGGGCACAATCTTCGTCGGCACATTCATCCGCATGGTCTACAATCTGTGTGGAGGCAAATGGAAATTCAAGGCATTAGACTACACATGGGCAGTGTTCCAGACATTCGTATTCATCACATTCACACGTCTGTTCTTCCGTTCAGGATCCAACCTCGACCCTGCTGAAGCCAACCAAGTGGCATGGGACACAGCCAAGAATATGGTGAACCAGATCGGAGGCAAATGGGATTTATCATTGATTCCAAGCATGGCCGACGCATACAAAAACATCATCATATTATTTGTGTTGGGAATGATCATACACTGGCTGCCTGAAAACTTCAAGCGTCGATACAGACTATGGTTCGCATTGCAGCCAATTGGAGTGATGATCATCACAACTTGTATAATAGTATTTGTAGTGTACCAGTTTATGACTGCCGACCTACAGAAATTCATCTATTTCCAATTCTAAAACAATAGAGACGGAAACGAACAGACATTCCGTCCACAGAATAGTGCGAATAAAAAAAATACGACTATGAAAATGAAAGTTGGAATCGGCTACGACGTGCACCAGTTTGCCGACGACAGAGAATTATGGATTGGAGGAATAAAGATTCCTCACACACGTGGATTGCTCGGACATTCAGACGCAGACGTGCTACTTCACGCCATCTGCGACGCGATGCTTGGAGCCGCGCACCTGAAAGACATCGGCACACATTTTCCAGACAACGATGCCGCGTTCAAGAATATCGACAGCAAGATATTATTGAAGAAGACAGCCGAATTGGTAGCTTCAAAAGGATATAAGATCGAGAATGTGGACTCCATCATCTGCGCACAAGAGCCGAAGATGAAACCATACATCGACGACATGCAGAAGACCATTGCGTCGATATTAGAGATAGATGAAGAAGACGCGAGTGTGAAGGCCACAACCACAGAGAAGCTCGGATTCGTCGGCAAAAAAGAAGGAATCGCCGCACATGCAGTTGTGTTGCTGTCGAAAGGATAAAAAAATCATATATTCCCAAAATAGATGATATATAGGACACAAAAAGTGTAAGAAAGTAGATTTTACAGCACTTATAGTGTAAATATTCCTTAAAATTCGTGGTCAAACTATGTTTTTTTTATAAATTGCAGCCGATTTTGTGGACTTTGGGTAAACAGAATCAAAATGAGGAAAAAAAGAAAAAAAATAATAATAAAAAAATAACAAAAATTTCAGAAGACAAATGAAAAAATTATTTGCAGTTATCGCAATGACTGGAGCAATGATTTTCGGTACAGCTTCAGTTTGTTTCGCTCAGGATGAGGCTACAGAAGAGTCTACAGAGCAGGTTGTAGATGAGGCTCCAGCAGCAGAGGCAGTTCAGGCAACTCCAGCAGCACCGGCAGCGGCTCCAGCAGCAGCTCCAGTACAGGAGGAAGAGCAGGCATTCCACAAGGTGATCAAGCAGAAGTTCATCGAAGGTGGTGCATTCTTCATGTTCATCGTATGTATCGCTCTTATCCTAGGTTTGGCTTTGAGTATCGAGCGTATCATCTACTTGTCATTGTCATCAGTAGATTCAAAGAAGCTTCTTGAGTCAGTTGAGGGTGCACTAGACAACGGAGATGTTGAGGGAGCAAAGACAATTTGCCGCAACACAAGAGGTCCTATCGCATCTATCTTCTACCAGGGATTGTGCCGTATCGACAAGGGTGCAGATGTAGTTGAGAAGTCAGTAGTATCTTACGGTGGTGTACAGATGGGTCTATTGGAGAAGAACGTTACATGGATTTCACTTTGTGTAGCATTGGCTCCATCACTAGGATTCTTGGGAACAATCATCGGTATGATCGAGGCATTCGATAGAATTCAGGCTGCAGGTGATATCTCAGCAACAGTCGTAGCAGGTGGTATCAAGGTTGCCCTTTTGACAACATTGGTCGGTTTGATCGTTGCCATGGTTCTTCAGGTATTCATGAACTTTATCTTGACTCGTATCGAGGCTCTTACTTCAGAGATGGAGGATGCATCAATCAGCTTGATCGACGCAGTAGTAGCATACGAGGAGAAGTTCAAGGGATTCAACTCATCATCTTCTGCTTCTTCATCAGTAGCAGTATCTAACGAGTCAGCAATCGAGAACGCATAATTATATAAGACAATAAAACTATGAATTCAGAAAAGATTTCATCGATTGTCTTGGCGGTTCTTGTAGCTATTGCAGCTATCGTCTGCGTATTGTTCTGCGTAGGTGGTAGTCAGGAGGAGATCTACAGTGGCGAGGCATTCGATGCTCCAAACTACACAGGAGCGGTATTGAACGTCGTGTACATATTCCTATGTCTAGCAATAGTAGCAACAGTTGTATCAGCTATCCTTTCGTTCATCATTAAGTTGAAGAACGACAAGAGATCTGCTTACACATCATTGGCGATGATTGTTGCTCTTACATTGCTTTGCGGAATTACGTATGCAATCGGTGATGGCACACCACTTAACATGCCAAACTATGACGGTAAAGAGAACACAGAAGGCTACTTGAAGCTTGCAGATATGAGCTTGTATTCAATCTATACATTGTTCGTATTGGCAGCAATCGCAGCTTTGTTCAATGTTACTCTTGCAAAGTCTATCAACAAAATAAAGTAAGTTTGTAAGATGGGAAAAAAGAAAAGATCAGTAGGTGAGCTAAATGCCAGTTCAATGGCGGATATTGCGTTCTTGCTGCTTGTTTTCTTTCTTGTGACAACATCAATGTCAACAGACAAAGGTTTGGCACGTCGTCTTCCCCCACCTATACCTGCAGACCAGAAGCAGGATGATGTTGAGATGAACAAGCGTAATGTGCTTCAGATTCTTGTCAACAGCAACAACGACTTGATGGTCAACGGAGAGGTGCTTGAGGTTAGCAAACTGAAAGAAAAAGCTAAGGAATTCATTTTGAATCCATCGAACTCAGAAGAGCTTCCTGAAAAGGAGGTCGGCTCATTCGGAAGTTTCGGAAATGTGATGTATACTAAGAAACACGTGATTTCTTTGCAGAACGACC
>CAMJFV010000353.1 GCA_946405045.1 uncultured Bacteroidales bacterium
GTTGACGGGTGCACCGAACTCACGCATAGCCTGTAATACTTTTTCTTTCATAATGCATTAGATACATTTTTATTTTGTGTAATACAGACTATTATCGGTTTCCAACAAAATCCTGTAATTCATTTTTACCTGCGTAGTTGAGCAGACGTCCGCTTTTGATATTGATTTCGGGATAGGCCGCTTTCAAGTCGCTGACAGACTTGTCAATAGTGCTACCTCCACTGGTAGCGTACAGATATACGGTTTTGCCCTTGAAATCATAGCTCTCGAAGAATGTGTTGATAATGGTCGGAGCAGTATACCACCAAATAGGGAACCCAACATAAATTGTCTGATAGTCGGACATGTTAGTAAGTTTATCGGTGATGGCTGGGCGAGATTTTTTGTCTGCCATCTCTACAGACGAACGTGATTTCTTATCATGCCAGTTGAGGTCTGCATTGGTGTAGGCTTGTGCTGGCTTAATCTCGTGAAGGTCTGCGTTGACAACCGCAGCAAGTTCGGTAGCCACTTTCTTGGTTGTGCCTGTAGCTGAAAAATAAGCTACAAGTGTCTTGTTTTGTGCTGATATTGTACTCATAATCAGGAAACTGAAAAGTGTTAATACTATCTGTTTCATTTCGTTAGAAAATAAAGATTATTTCAAGTTTTCGCTGAAGAAATTCTCGATTCGCTTCCAAGGAATCACTCCAGCCTTATTGTCGTAAAGGTCGGTGTGGACAGCACCAGGGATAATCATCAATTCTTTGTTGCCCACCTTTGCACTTTTACCATCTTCTGGTTTCACGCCTGTCATCTTTTCAAAAGCATAATCGCTGAAATAACGGCTGTGAGCCTTCTCGCCGTGGACGAGCAAAACGGGCGTTTCGATTTCGCTGGCGAAACAAAGCAGATTTTGGTTGAGAAACGATTGACAACCAATAATATTCCAACCATCGTTCGAGTTGCCACTACGTTTATGGTAGCCTCGGGGTGTTTTGTAGTAGTCGTAATAATCTTTCACAAACCACGGTGCATCGTTGGGTAGGGGGTCAACAACGCCTCCTGCACGCTTGTAACTACCTGTTCGGTAGTCTTCGGTGCGTTGGGCACTAATTGCACGACGTTTTTCCATACGTTGTTCAGGGGTATTTTCGCTGCCGAAATATCCCTCAACAGTTACTTTGCTCATATCGTACATAGTACTTGCCACAGTTGCTTTGATACGTGGATCGATAGCGGTGGCATTGATTGCCATTCCACCCCAGCCGCAAATGCCGATGATGCCAATCTTTTCTGCATCAACATCTTCACGATTTGATAGATAATCAACAGCTGCCAGAAAATCTTCGGTGTTAATATCGGGTGAAGCCATACGGCGAGGTTCGCCGCCGCTCTCGCCAGTGAATGATGGGTCGAAGGCAATTGTCAGAAATCCTTGTTCGGCCATTGTTTGTGCATATAGACCTGAAGTTTGCTCTTTTACTGCACCGAAAGGACCGCTCACGGCAATGGCTGGCATTGGTTTTGTGGCGTTTTTCGGCACATACAAATCGGCTGCCAGCGTAATGCCGTATCGGTTGTGGAAAGTGATTTTGCTATGGTTCACCTTGTCGCTTTGAGGGAAAACTTTGTCCCATTCCTGTGTGAGTTGCAATTCTTGTGTATTCATTGTCTTGTCGTTTTTTTGTTGAGAGCAGCCAACAAGAGTGGCAATACAAGCGGCTGTTATTATTAATTTCTTCATTTCTAATACGTTTTAATTTTAACTGAGACAAAAATACACTTTATGCAAGTAGACGAAGGTATCTAAAATTCGGAAAGAATTACCTTTTTGTAGGGTTGCAAACTTATAACTCTAAATATAGTGTTATAGATAAAAGAAATGGTCGCATTTATTATTGTTTTATTACTCGTATTGCTCCAGAGCTATGTATTCTGACAATAGGATTGACGTCGTTTTCTGCGAGCTTTTGCAGAGTGTCAATATAAGGTTTTACAATTTCTGGTCGACGTTTACCCATCACACGGAACATCTCAGGTGCCTCCATCCTTACCTTTTCATCCTTATCGTGTAGGAGATCAGCAAACAGTGATATGTAATCTTTGTAGGGGTCGGGTGTATTGGTGGCGATATTCTCTGATGCCCAGATGAAACTTAATCTGACGCGTGGATTATTATCCGTCGCCAACTCAAACATCTTTTCCCAATAAGGCTCGACAAGATCGAATCGTGCTCGTCCTATCCTTCCCATCGCATTCATGGCTCTTTCACGTAGCAGATCATCCTGAGAGTTTAGGAATGAAGCTATTTTGGCGACGTGGGGGCATATTTCTTCTGGATATTGCAATCCCATCTCGCCAAGCATCCACAACGCTTTTGCTGTGATCTTCAGCGATTGGTTTTCAAGCAGAGAAGCGATGTAAGGAATGTTCTCTTGCCAAGCATCTTTATTTTTTGTCAGAACACCCAGTTTGGTGTATAGATCTTTTTCTTCAAGCATAATATCAAGGTTTTTATATTTTCCCCCTTCGTCGACAAGTCAGAAAGGGATTATTTTCCTTCATAAAGCGTTCCTTCAGAATGGTGACATATTTTAAAGTTTTTTTATAACTCTGGCAGGATTGCCCACTGCAGTGGAATCCGCAGGAATATCCTTTGTCACAACCGAACCTGCACCGATTATGCAGCGGTCGCCTATGCTCACACCTGGCAGAACAATCACTCCACCGCCCATCCAACAGTCGTCTCCAATGTTGATTGGTTTTGATGATTCCACGGGTTTGCGACGTTCTTTGTAATCGAAAGGATGTATTGGCGTGTAAAATTGACAGTTAGGTCCAATTTGACAATTTCGTCCTATGTGAATGTAAGCAGAATCGAGCATTGTGCAATTATAGTTTATGAATGTTCCTTCGCCAATACATATACCATGTCCGTGGTCGCAGTGAAAAGGAGGACAAACCACCACTGATTTGTTGAAACCTGGTATCAGTTCTTCCATAATAGAGCGGTAGTCCTTACTATTTATTGTCATTGTTTGCAGTTTGGCACAGAGATCTTGAGCATGAATAATACTATTGGCAATCTCTTGATCCTCAAAGCAGTATAGTTCGCCACTACGCATTTTTTCGAATTCTGTTTTCATACGTAGATCAAATATTTAATTGTGACAAATATATAATATTCAGATAGAAATTTAGTATC
>CAMJFV010000354.1 GCA_946405045.1 uncultured Bacteroidales bacterium
AGCCTGAGCGATTGCATAATTAAGTTTATGGCTACCTGATGTATTGTTACCCTCAAACTTATAATAGATCTCAGCAGGAGTACCAAGTTTCTTCTCAAGACAGTAGGCACGAACCACTGGAGAAGGACGGTACATCTTATAGAAATTACGGATTTCCTCTGGTATTGCCACGAATGCAGTATCCTCATCAAGCTCCTGAGCGACAAGTTCACTGCAGAACACAGCACTCAACTCCTCAGCAGTAAGAGGTTTTAATGTGGCAGGATTTAGAAGCGGAGCTGGCTTCTTCTTCATATCAGCACGAAGGTTATACCAAGCTGTAGGGATTTCATCCTCCGAAAGATAAATTTTGTATGGTATTTTCTGTTCCATTGAATTATAATGTATCTAAATATTTCCTACAAAGTTAAGGATTTGAATTGATTACACAAATATAAAATGCGAAATGCTATTTATATATAATGAATATAGAAGGACGTTTGTTCAAATCAGGCAACGTCATCTTTTTCCATTCAGCCACCGTCTTAGTAACAATATATTCTGTTTCAAGAGTCACATCGCAAGCCACGCAAAGCAGGGTGTTAGGCTGAAGAGTCTGTAGAAGCATCTGCATCATTTTCATATTACGATATGGAGTCTCTATAAAGATTTGCGACTGATGTTCACTTGAAGCACGATGTTCAAGTTTCTTTATAGCATTCAGTCTATCAGCCGATTCAATCGGAAGATAACCCACGAAAGCGAAACTCTGTCCATTGAAACCAGAAGCCATAAGTCCCATAAGGATAGACGACGGGCCGACCAGCGGAACCACCTTTACATCTTTTCTTTGGGCAATTTTAACAACCTCCGCACCAGGATCAGCCACGCAAGGGCAACCGGCTTCAGAGATAATACCCACATCATTACCGTCGAAGAGAGAATTCAAGAAAGTCGAGATTTCTTCCGGAGATGTATGTTTATTCAAAGTGTAGAAAGTCAACGCGTCAATATCAATATCCTTGTCAACCTTTTTCAAAAATCTACGGACAGTACGGACATCTTCAACAATAAAATGACGCAACTTACGAATCACCACATAATTATATTGTGGGAACAGATTATCAATGTCACAATCGCCAAGTGTGTTTGGGATTAGATATATAGTACCTTTATTTGCCATATCGTATTAAAATGCAGAGACAAAATTAAAGAAAAAAAACGTAAACCCTTGCCGAATGGACAAAAAACGCTATTTTTGTAATGCCACGCCGTCAATTGATTGTTAAACTTTACAATTATAACAACTTTCCGGGTGAAATTGTCGTTTACAATGGCGGGCCTCGACTCAAGGTTGCTTGCAGCCTTGTTTTGCATCGCACGGAGGATTACAAAGTAGACGCGTACCCCAATTCCTTATTTCAGAGGAGTTTAATTTAATCACGGCGTGGCATTTTAATTTAAAAACCTTGATTTTATGTTATACAATAGCCAACAGTTAAAAAAATCAAAAAAAAGTATACTCCATTTAAAAATTTATTATTTTTGCTATTAAGAAAATTGATTGAATGAAAATAATAGGGTTTACGAATATGATGAAGAATTTTACTAAAATATTATTAGGACTGGTTGCATTAGCGACGACAGTCTCCACAAACGCGATGGAATGGCGAGAAGTGGTCAAAATGGACTTTGGTGGAAACGACGAAAGTGCAGATGCCATTTGCAATACACAGCCAAGCAGCAGTGAAATGGAGACTGACTTGACATGGATTGGTCAGAATACCATGTTTGGACCTGGAAAATATATTATCATCAAGGCAACGCAATTAGCGGACATGGGAAAAGGATACAACCTCACAAACTGGGGTGAAGCATATACAGGAATGCCAAGATGGGTTTCAGGAGGAGACCACACATATCCAGACAATCCCAACAAGGGTTACTATATGGCATTCGACTGCACACCAAATGTAAATAGGCTGAAACTATATAAGAAAGTTCTACCTGTATCATGTGCTGGCGTAGAGTTCAAACTAGAAGCATATCTTGCCGCACTAAACGACAAGGATGTAGCCGCAAATACAGTGAGTGTTTCTATCATAGGCGGAGGCAAGACATTAGCGTCGGAAGAGGTAAATCTAAAAACACCAACATCAGGAACCATAAATTGGGAACATCTATCCACAACATTCAAAGTGGATGACTCTAGCATATCTTCTGTCGACTTTTTGGTTGAATCACTAATAAACATGTCGTCAGGTTGGGATATTGCTTTGGATGACATCACGATTTCTGTGAATCAACCAACAATAAACATTGAAGGTGGCAAATTTTACTATAAAGAACCTGCGACATTGAAAGCCACATATGATCAAGATGAGTTTGATGCTTTTTTTGGAGGTTCATACTCTAATGTCGTGTATAAATGGTATAAATATAACGAATCAAGTTCAGAATATGAGGAGATAAGTGGGGCCAGCGGAAAATACACATCTGGAGGAGACATAAGCTACACGATCCCTGCATTTGAGAAAGACCTACATAACGGAACATATAGAATTATCGTTTCAACAAGTGATAACTTCGGAAACAATCTATGTTCTATCCAAAAGGACTACGTCATAAATCAAGAAAAAGATGAAGTTTATGTTGAGATATGTAAGGATTCAACAATAACATTATATGGATATGAGTTGAGCACTAAGAATTTCGACGATCAATATATCGACAAAGGGTCTATTGCTTTCAACATAAAGTGTATAAAATACACCCCATTGGAAACAAAATACGACATGCAGTGCAAGAACAATGATTATCCGACAGTAGGTGATATCAAATTAGAAGACATAATCGAAAGAGACCCTAACAACGGATGTCCACTAACTGTACAGAAGCACTACATAAGAGTGACAGATGACATAGTGACAGATGATCCAAAAGATCTTTGTGAGGGAGATGAATATATCACTGACAATAATGTAAAATTTACTTATACAGAAGTAGACGAATCCGGCAAAACAAGAATTGAGTTCGACGCAGACGGTTGTCGCCATGAGCAATACATTTTTGTCCATCCTAAGAAAGAGGTAGAAGAAAATGTCATTGTATGTTTAGGAGACTCATATGATAATGTTCCATACAACAAAGTTGGAACCTACAAAGGAACAACAAAAAAATATGAAACATTCAAATGGGG
>CAMJFV010000355.1 GCA_946405045.1 uncultured Bacteroidales bacterium
AGGTTAGCACCGAAAGTTAGGTGACCACCCTGTGGGTAACAAGTACGCAAACGGTACATTGTAGTTGCCTCCAAACCGATAGCGAAATACTTGCTTACATTGTACTCGATCTGACCTGCGCCGTAAAGACCTGCAACGAACTTGCTGTCGTCAGCAATACCAAACTTTGCATTTTCCCAAACACCGATTGTTCCTACAACTCCTGGGTTAACATATACGTTAAGTTTCTGCAATCCCATGCTTCTGTATGGAGCAACGATATTAGACAAGTTGAATGAAGAATGAAGAATGATGTCGTGGTTAACTGCATCATAAGTCTCCTGATTGTTCATTGCATACATGTACTGCAAACCAAGACCCCAACGAGGGTTGAATGTAGCCTCTGTGAAGATACCGAACTGACCGTTGATTGTTCCTGCTAGAGTACGATCTGGCTCAGCAATTGGAGCCCATCTCAAGTAGTTAACACCACCCTTTAGACCAAGAGACCAGTGGCAAATACCCTTTGCTGTAGCTGTATCTGCAGTTGCCTGCTCCTGAGCGAAAGCATTGCCAGCAAGTGTTGCGGCTGCTGCTAAAGCTAAAAATTTCTTTGACATTTTTTATAAGTTAAAATTAGACATTATTTACTTTCCAAGCTGATTCTTCAAAGCTGCCAACTGCTCGATATCTCCAAGAGTTGTCTTCTCCAAAGTTGTTGCGGCTGCTGCCTCACTCTTCTTAGAAGCTTTCTTCTTCTTGAAATCCTTCTTCTCTTCAGTTGCACCCTCTTCGAATGTTCTGCTGTGTGAAACGATGATTCTCTTAGACTCCTTGTTGAACTCAAGAACCTTGAATGGAAGCTTCTCGTCAACCTTAGCTACTGAACCATCCTCCTTAGTCAAGTGCTTTGGAGTACAGAAACCTTCAACTCCGTAAGGCAACATTACGATTGCTCCCTTGTCTACGATCTCTGTGATTGTTCCCTCGTGTACTGAACCCTCTGTGAAGATTGTCTCAAATACATCCCAAGGATTCTCCTCAAGCTGCTTGTGACCAAGGCTCAAACGACGGTTCTCCTTGTCGATCTCCAATACCTGAACCTCGATATCTGCACCGATAGTTGTGAACTCTGATGGGTGCTTTACCTTCTTTGTCCAAGATAGGTCAGAGATGTGGATCAAACCATCAACTCCCTCCTCGATCTCAACAAATACTCCGAAGTTAGTGAAGTTACGTACCTTTGCAGTGTGCTTTGTTCCTACTGCATACTTAGTATCGATAGCCTCCCATGGATCTGGCTTAAGCTGCTTAACACCCAAGCTCATCTTTCTCTGCTCACGATCCAATGTCAATACTACAGCCTCAACTGTATCACCTACTGACAAGAAATCCTGTGCGCTTCTCAAGTGCTGGCTCCATGACATCTCTGATACATGGATTAGACCCTCTACACCTGGAGCGATCTCAACAAATGCACCGTAATCAGTCATAACGACTACCTTACCAGTTACCTTGTCGCCAACCTTCAAATCAGCCTTCAAACCATCCCATGGATGAGGAGTAAGCTGCTTCAAACCTAGAGCGATTCTCTTCTTGTCGTTATCGAAGTCAAGGATAACAACATTGATCTTCTGATCTAGCTCTACAACCTCCTTAGGATCGTTTACACGGCCCCATGAAAGGTCTGTGATGTGGATAAGACCGTCTACGCCACCAAGATCGATGAATACACCGTATGATGTGATGTTCTTAACTGTTCCCTCAAGTACCTGACCCTTCTCCAACTTAGAGATGATCTGAGACTTCTGCTGCTCAAGCTCTGCCTCGATAAGTGCCTTGTGTGAAACTACTACGTTCTTGAACTCCTGGTTGATCTTTACAACCTTGAATTCCATTGTCTTGCCTACGAATACATCGTAATCGCGAATAGGCTTAACGTCAATCTGAGAACCTGGCAAGAATGCCTCGATGCCAAATACGTCAACGATCATACCGCCCTTAGTTCTGCACTTGATATATCCCTTGATAATCTCGTCCTTCTCCAATGCCTCGTTAACACGATCCCATGAACGTGCTGCGCGAGCCTTGCGGTGAGAAAGATTCAACTGACCTTTCTTGTCCTCCTGGTTTTCGATGTAGACCTCTACCTCGTCACCAATCTTCAAGTCTGGATTGTAACGGAACTCATTAGTAGAAACGATACCATCCGACTTTCCACCTACGTTCACTACGACCTCTCTCTTGTTCAAAGAGATTACTTTACCAATTACAACCTCGTTGTCCTTGATAGAGTTAAGAGTCTGGTCGTACTTTGACTCTTGCTCCTGACGTGCTGCTTCTGACAAGCTCTCGCCATTCTTGTAGCCATCCCAATCGAAGTCCTCTATAGGAGCTACATTCTTTGTTAAATCACTCATTTTTAAAATTAAACAATTAGTCGTTAGACATTATATATAGTAATATCGCTGCAAAATTATAATTTATTTTGTACATTTCAATATAAACTTATTTTTTTTTGCTGTCACACAATGCTTTGTTGATAAATTCCGTCTGTTCTCCACTAAAAATCATTTTCAAACGGTGCATTGCTCGTGTACATGCGATATATAGCAGACTTTTATCCATCTCGTCGTTATAATTCGCCTTCGTGACATTCGGTATCACCACTTCATCAAACTCCAATCCTTTCGCCATATGTGAAGTGGTCACCACTATTCCGTTGGTGAATGCCTGACATCCGCTCACTAGCAAAGTGGCTCTCTTCTGCAAATCTCCCAATGTTTCAAAAAACGCAATCGCATCTTTCTCTAATTTAAATATGTATGCGGTAGACGTCGGGTTGTTCACATCTGCTTCCATGATCATGTCGCGCATCAGCTGTGTCTCCGCTTCTCTGCTGACGACCTCTATCAGCTGCGGTCTCTCTGTATGACGCTCTACGACGTCTATCTCTGAATTTCCTGAAATGCTCTTGGCCAGCTCTGTGATCTCATATCCCGAACGATAGCTTTTGTTGAGTTTCATTATCTCGGCTTTATACAATGCCTTGCGTATATCGTCGGCTGTCGTCGAACTGTATGGGTTGACATTCTGAGCAGCGTCTCCAAGGATGGTCTTCTTGCATGGGAATATCTTTGAAAGCAGACGATACTGCACCGGTGAGTAGTCTTGCATCTCATCCACAAGCAGATGTT
>CAMJFV010000356.1 GCA_946405045.1 uncultured Bacteroidales bacterium
ATGTCACTGAATCCATCTTTCCAGCCTTCTTACTTTCTACTATATCTTTACGTTCTTTATTCTTGTCTGACATAAATTTGACAAGTCTAGAGAAGTAAACTGACTCTTCTCCTTGTGTGACCACAGGAGTCAAGTCTGTAGTGTCTGCCTTCAGCTTGATATTCTGATCCTTTCCTACCAACAAATCAAAGAATTTATCCTGCTTGAAGTAGACAATGTACATTCCTTCTTCCAATCTTTGCTTATCTTTCTCTTTTCTTTTGCTTCCGTCAAAAACAGCAACACCTTTTCCGTTGAATTGTGCTGTGTCCTTGGAATAAGTCTTTCCATTGTAATAGAATGCCAAAAACACTTTTGACGTGTCTTTGATATCCGTCATCTTGACCTCAATACGATATGGTGCATCTTTAGCTGCAGGAGCAGCAAACGAAACAAATGCACATATCATCGCCAAAAACGAAAAAAATTTTCTTTTCATATCTATTTCTTTTCTTGTCTTTCTTTGTTATTTCCGGCAAATGTACTAAATAAAGTTTTTAGTTTGCAATTCAAGCCAAGCATTTTCTTCAACATTCAAGAATTTTCTTAATTTTTGTCTTACTAGACCATGATAGTCATTAAGCCATTTTTTTTCTTCAGAAGTCAACATTGATGAATCTATCAATCTGCGGTCATACGGGCACAATGTCAATGTTTCAAATTGCATAAATTCCCCAAATTCAGTTATTTCTGCTTTCCTTACTGCCAACATATTCTCAATACGGATTCCCCATTTTCCTGTACGGTAAAGTCCAGGTTCATCGGTTATGAACATTCCTTCTTTCAATTCATAATCCACACTTTTTTTACTCATTGATTGCGGACCTTCATGAACTCCAAGGAAATGGCCTACTCCATGTCCTGTGCCGTGTCCATAGTTCAAACCTGCCTGCCATAAGTATTGGCGAGCAAGTGTATCAATCTGAAAACCAACTGTTTTGGCAGGAAATTTCTGCATCTGGATGGCTATATGACCTTTCAACACCAAAGTATAATCTCGTTTCTGTTCCGCCGACGGTGCATCTGTCAACGACACTGTTCTTGTGATATCCGTAGTGCCACCAAGATAATTTCCTCCTGTATCGATCAAAATGATGTTGTCTGGAGTCAATTTGTAATCACTTCCCTTCTTTGCGGAATAATGGACAATGGCTCCATGATCCGCAAACCCAGCTATTGTATCAAAACTTTCACAGATATATTCCGACGAATGTTTTCTCAACTCGGCAATCTTATCTGCCACATCAGTCTCACGTAATCCATTGCCACGGTTTTTCTCCAACCACATCAATAGTCTGACAAGAGCCACACCGTCGTCGACCATGATTTTTCTCTCACATTCCAACTGCGTCTGATTCTTTACAGACTTCATATCCTCAATAAATTTTTCCGTCGACGGAATCTTATTCTTCAGAAGTTGCGACGTTGCGACGTTGCATTTCGCATTTTCCAATAAGACGGGAGTATTGGCAAAGTTGTCAGATATATAACGTGCGAATAGCGAATATTGAGTCACAAATACGCCATTCGCACACAAGTATTTTTCAACTTCATCTGTCATCTTATCTGTATCAACAAACAAAGTTGAGCGATTCTTTTCTATTAATAAATATGAGTAAAAAATTGGTGTGCAAAGCGAATCTGTCCCACGAAGATTAGTAACCCACGCCACTTCATCAAGCGTAGATACGAGCATTGCATCTGCATTCTGTGACAAGAAATACTGTCGGCATTTATCTATTTTTGATTTTACAGACTCACCTGCATATTCTTCAGAATGTATGAACAGTTTTGCATTTGACATCTTCGGCTGCTGACCAAACCATAACGATCCATACAGTTTTTCGTCATAAACGACCTTCACTCCAGCCTTTTTATATTCCGTCTCCTCGGAAAGTGAAGTCGTCCATGGATTAAGCGCGACAGTATCTTCAGAACCCAAAACAGAAGAGAGAAAACTAGGGATCGACAACCCACTCTCCTGCTTAACCATACGGATTCCAGCCGGTTTCAACTGTTCCGTCGCCTGCAAATAATATCTTGAATCAGTCCAAAGAGCCGCATCATCCCTAGTCACCACAAGAGTGCCGTTTGAACCGTCGAAACCACTCAAAAAAGAACGTAGGCAAAAACAATCCGCAGGGTATTCACTAAAATGAGGATCGCTGTCTCCGACAACAATGGCATCAACACCAGCATTTGCCATTAACTCACGATTTTTTCCAATTTCAATCATATCAATCCACAACTTTTCAAAAATTATCTCAAAGAAAACGCAAAAATATGAGTATATGAAAGATTTTTTATTTTTCTTTGCAAAAAAGATTTTAGGTACGATAAAATGCACAAGAACTTAGTTATAGTCGAGTCTCCAGCAAAAGCGAAGACAATTGGTAAATTTTTAGGGAAGGATTTCGTGGTAAAATCGAGCTACGGACACATCCGAGACCTTAAAAAGAGTGGCATGTCCATCAACTTGGACAACAACTACGAACCCATATATGAAATTCCCGACGACAAGAAGGAGCTTGTCGATGATTTGATCAAGGAGGCAAAAGACGCAGAAATCGTTTGGCTTGCATCCGATGAGGACCGCGAGGGAGAGGCTATTGCTTGGCATCTGTTCAATGTGTTGAAACTGAAGAAGGAGAACACACGTCGTATCGTATTTCATGAAATCACAAAAACCGCGATTCTTCACGCAATTGAAAATCCACGTGACATCGATGACAATCTTGTCTCAGCCCAGCAGGCTAGACGTGTATTGGACAGAATCGTAGGTTTCGAACTTTCTCCAGTGCTTTGGAAGAAAGTGCGTCCATCCTTGTCAGCAGGACGTGTGCAGTCGGTAACAGTGCGTCTTATCGTAGACAGAGAAAAGGAGATTCAAAACTTCGTCAGCGAATCTTCATTCAGAATACAAGCCATCTTCACTGTCGTAGACAGCAAAGGAAAGGCATCAACTCTAAAGGCTGAACTTCCACAGAGAATCAAGACAGAGGCGGAAGCAAGAGCATTCTTGGAAAAATGCAAGAACGCAGAGTTCAAAGTTTCCGATATCAGTGTGAAGCCAATCAAGAGAGGTCCAGCCGCTCCTTTCATTACTTCTACACTACAGCAGGAGGCAGCACGTAAA
>CAMJFV010000357.1 GCA_946405045.1 uncultured Bacteroidales bacterium
CACATCCTCATATTCTCCACCCCATCCAAAATTTGTCCGAAAATATGGACCATCAGCACGTTTTTCAAATCCTGTTATGATATAAATATGTGATGAATGACCTCCAGTTGAGAATTCTACAGTCGAAGATGTTATTACAGGTCTTCCCGCAATTAATTCCGTAACTAATATATCAGTCCATTCAGAAACAGAATACGTAAAATGATCCCAACTTCTTCCACTGTATTCCTCTGTATATATTTCGCCATAACAATTATATCCAATCCAATCATTACCTACCAAATATCTTTCTATGTTTCTTATGCCTGATATAGTGGATAAACATCCTATATTAGAACCCAACATAAATGCACAATCTCTTATTAATGTAGAAATTTCATTCATATTTTCTATTGAAGATTCAACATTTAATCTAACTGGCATAGAATCCCAATTATATACACTATTATACACTTCCCCTTTATATGTAAAATTCACAGATTCTGGATATTTCCATTTCCATAACACCTGTGCTATAGCAACAGAGCCACAGCCTGCAATAGCATGTTCACATTCTCCTTCAACTGAAGGCATCATTGCATTATATGATATTTTGTTTGGATTATTGGAAACACTCCATGTGCCAAGGTTTATATCATAAGAAGATATCTCTCCTTCACAACCATATTGATTCCATCGTACAGCACCTCCACGAAGTGAATCATACAATAAGTTAGGAACTCCTGCAATTTCAATACCTGAAGTAGCCGCCCCATAAGAAGGGACATGGACATCACTCAAATCTTTCCATTTTGCTTTGGATTCATAAAATTCAGATTCACTTCGTAATCCAGGCATCCTGATTTTTTTCTCTCTTCCCAGAATTACGGTTTCGCAATCATCTAAAAAATGAAGAATTCCATCGTTTGCTATACTATCTTTTGATTGAAAGAACCCGCTATTGGAATAGGCAAGAATAGGATCAGAATTATCACTTGCTGAAACCAAAACAAAACCTCCTGATTCAAAATTGAATGCATACATGGTCATAATAGAATCCGACCTAAATGTCACAAAATTTTCTATTTTATCTTTTTTAAAAGAATTCTTCATAAAATTTTTAGCCACATTTAGTGCACCCATAAAATCAACACTTTCAGCGTATGACAAACAATAAGAAAAACACATGATGACACTCATTGCCATCCTCATAAAATTAAACACACGAAACATAACAAACAAAAATCTATCGTTATTTTTTTTGCAAAATACAAAAAAAACAACAAAACAGTTCGTGCTTCAATAAAAAGTCTATTAGTAGTTTCAGATGTACATTATTCGATCGGAAACAACATCATATCTAATAATATGCAAATAAAATGCGGGACGCTAATAATTTAGCATTCCGCATTTATAATTTTTAATTCTATCAAATCGTGACTTTAGCGAATGGAGGAAGCGAAACGTCACTGAAATCTCCATCCTTATATTTGAAATAGCCTGTGATACCGACCATCGCCGCATTATCGGTAGTATATCCGAATTTAGGAATATAGATATTCCATTTGTAGCGACGGGCATGATCCTCAAATGCAGCTCTCAATGCTGAGTTTGCCGACACTCCACCAGCCACAGCAACATGGTTGATTCCAGTCTGTTTGACAGCCTTACGCAACTTGTCCATCAATATCTCAACAACCGTAGTCTGCAACGAAGCGCACAAATCGTTGACATTCTCCGCAACAAAATTCTCATTTTTGGCAATCTCATCACGTAATGTGTATAAGAAAGACGTTTTTAATCCACTGAAGCTATAATCCAAACCTGGGATATGAGGTTTACAGAATTTGAAAGCCTCCGGATTACCCTCCTTAGCCAACTTGTCTACAACCGGACCGCCTGGGTATGGAAGGCCCATCACCTTAGCGCATTTGTCGAATGCCTCACCAGCAGCGTCATCTATCGTCTGACCTATGATATTCATCTTGTTGTAGTTTTCCACCAAGACGATCTGTGAATTTCCACCAGACACAAGCAGACATAGGAATGGGAAAGGCGGACATTTGTGGTCAACATCTTTTTCCTCGATGAAATGGGCCAAAATATGAGCTTGAAGGTGATTGACATCAATCAACGGAATGCCCAACGATAGAGAGAATCCCTTTGCAAACGAAGTGCCGACCATAAGGCTTCCCATCAGTCCTGGTCCACGTGTGTATGCCACAGCATGAAGGTCTTCCTTCTTCAAACCTGAACGTTTGATCGCCTCACTCACCACAGGCACAATATTCTGCTGATGAGCTCTGGATGCCAACTCTGGCACCACTCCACCGTAACTTTCATGCACCTTTTGACTCGCGATCACATTGGACAAAAGGATATTGTCCTGCAAAACGGCAGCAGAAGTGTCGTCGCACGAAGATTCTATCGCTAAAATGTTTATTGACATTTTCAAATCTTTTTATTTATCACTAACTTTGTAGCATTATTCAATGACTGCAAAATTTATACAAAGATAAAAAAACTTACTTACATAGTGCTTATTCTTGCCGCACTTGTTTTCACCTTATTCACTGCGGCGTATTTTGTATTGCAAAATGAGCAACTACAGAGTAAGGTCGTACGCAAAGTTACGAAAGAAATAGAGGCTCGCACAGGAGCCGACGTATATCTTGACAGAATCGACTGGAACTTTCCTAACGCATTCATAATAAACCAGTTCTATATTTCAGACGAAGAGAAAGATACTCTGCTTTACGTGGACAGAGCCAAAGTGACGCTTAATGTGCTGCCACTTCTCAAATCATGCATCAGTTTCAGAACCATCCAGTTTACTGAGGCCGACGCAAGAATCAAATATCTGAAAGACCGGAACAAATACAACTACGATTTTCTCGTCGACGCATTCACCACACCAAACGACACCACGTCGCTCGACTGGGATTTCGACCTTGAATCTCTCGCATTCACCGATTGCAAGATGGAATTTGTGACCGACAACGCGGTTGTTCCCGTCGACAGTGTCTTCTGTCCACAACATATCGCACTCAACGACATCAACGGAGCTTTGTTTATCAAAGAGTCCATGTTTACCAACTCACAGGAATTCCGTCTGCACCGTCTACACTTCAAAGAACGCTCCGGACTGGAATTGAGCAATCTCTCCACCACCG
>CAMJFV010000358.1 GCA_946405045.1 uncultured Bacteroidales bacterium
GAATGCAGTTTCGCTTCGTGACACATTCCAGAGACTTCAGAAAAGAAATCCTGACCTTTATCTTCGTAGTTTTTCAGATCATTATCTGGATAGAACAAAGAAACAGCCAATGCATTGTTATAGAACTCGGAATCTACAGGTGGGTTGTCCTCGTATGAGATGATCTTGTCGACAACAGATATCGCCTCTTTGGCATAATAGACAGAAATTCTTCCTCTTATGATATCGTCGTTTCTGCTTAGATTGTCAAAACGAGCCGCAGGAGCATCTGAACAATACGTGTTGGGTGCCATAGGTTTATATGCAGGAACGTCATTATTAGAACCGATTATTAGAAGATAATCTGGTCTGCACTTCAAAACATTGTCGCAATATTTTCTGATTGAATCTGCAACAAATTGAGGATTGTTGTTTCTTTCCCACTTTGGTTTGCTAAAAATGTTACATTTGAAACCTAATCTTGACTTCCAGCTTGCGATTCTTTCAGCGGCTTCCTTATATGCGTCAATTGTTACGATCAAATAGTCACAAACTCTTGAATTAGCTTCTTTTTCTAGAGCTTTTGTGTCGTATTTCTTTAGCATTTCAGGATTAGACGATACTCTGCCAAGAAGATCGTTTGCCAATTTTGACATCGGTGTTGAAACAGCATTTCCAGAGTAGTCTTCTTTTCCCCATGTGACACGATACTTGATGTAAGTGTAACATCTTAATGTATTTGTATTTGAGTCGTACCAAACTGGATAAGAGTTCACGCTTACAATAGGCACATTTCTGAATGTACTTCTGTAAATACATTTGGCCAAATCAGTGATATTGAACTTCTTAGTTGTGTCGATTGTAAGTTTTCCGTAATTAGACTCGTCAGAAATCACGGATAAATTTTGATCTCCGAAAGGACACTTATAGTCTTTATATTCTTCTTTTATGATTTCTATTTTAGCGGAATTATAGAAAGAAGATTCGTTCAACACTAAAAGGTCATTATAGTATGGCATACGATTTGGCTCAATGAATTCTGTAGTGGTCATACGATAAGTATATTTAGCGTCGTCCATATACATTCTATAGTATGCCTTATCTTTGCCATTCGGAATTTGCTTAAGATATGCACCGTCGAACTTATATTCAACTTCTATATAAGAATCACCATTCGTAATGGTCTTTTTAGGTGCATTAAACGATTTTGGGCTTACATATCCGTCACTAAACGACAAATATTTTGTCTGAGCATGTGATGTTGAAAAAATGAATATGCATAGGCCTAGTAATATTTTTTTCACAGCCTAATTACTTTAAGTTGTTCTTCATGTTTTCCATCTCTTGCTTCAACTGAGCGTTCTCCTTCTGTAGCTGAATCATATGTAGAGTAAGTTCCTCCACCTTCTCCAAAAGGATGTTGCTCATCTTTGAGACGCTGATGCCCTCAGCTTCCATCTCTGCTGCTGATGGCACTCCTGGAAGATGTTTGTGTTCGTTGACGTAGTTTTCTACCTCTGACAACGATTTTAGGTTGTAATCCTCTGCAAACACATAGTCAGCAACGTTGTTCATGTCCATACGGATGTCGTTAGCTTTGATTTGTGAAGCCTGGATTGAAGATGAGTTGATGCTGTTTGTGTTAACGTCAGCAACATCCAACGAACCAGTACAGATGATTCCACCGTCAACGTGAAGTTTTGCTTGTGGATCTTCAATTCCGATTCCCACATTTCCCTTTGTGAAATTGTATCTTAGTGCTTCGAAAGTCAATCCTGTCCAGTTGTGGTAAAATTCAGATGAGATTTTTCCTGAACCACTGGTACCTGAAAATACGATTCTTCCGTCTGTTGTTTGACCTGTCATGACAGTTAATCCGTTGTAAATGTGGTTAGAATTTCCCTTGACTGTAAGGTTTCCTTCAAGATAAAGGTTTTCTTCGATTGTTTCTGCGTTTGAAACAGCACACGACAACACTAGGGATGCAAAAGCTCCCATCTTTAATAATTTTGAAAACATAATTAGAGTTTTTTTTCGGAGAGTTCCATACATAATACAATAACATAGGCCAAAAGAATGAACTCTCCATAGTTCTTTCGGGATATGCTTGCAAAACTTAGTTGATTTTAGATTAGATAAATTTTTGGACTAATTCACAACAATCACATTGTAGTAGATTATTATACTCTAACATCTAAACAAACATCTTGCTTTGCCGATTGCAAAAATAAATAATAATTCTGTTTGACAAAAATGTTTTTGATTTTTTATACAGGAAATTTATGGGTTTTAAGCGATTCGTGTATTAATATTCGCATTCTGATTTTGTTGCATAAATCAAATAATTTATAAATGCTCATCTTCACGGACTTGCAAATGGAAGAAAGTCATGACGTTCCGTCCTTAAAAATCATTTTTTTACTTCCTGAAGTTAAATTAATAGCCTTCTGATTATTCAAAAAATGTTTTTCTGATAGATTCGAATTTCATCTGAATCTCGTTCCATTCGTTTTCTTTTGTACTGTCTGGCATTATGCCGCCACCAGCAAACAATGTAATTGAATTTTTGTTGATCTTTCCGCAACGAAGGTTCACGAATACATCAGCTTCGTTTGTTGATGCGGATTGAAAACCTACTACACCTGAATATAGTTCACGTTTATGGGATTCTGCACTTTTGATTGCAGATAATGCAGGTGAAGTTGGATAACCCAACACTGCAGGAGTGGGGTGGAGTAGTCTGATAAGTGTGGATAATGATTCTGTCGACGTGAATGAAATATCAGTGCAAAGGTGCTGGATCAATCCTGCTGCTTTTGAATATGTTGCGCCGACAGAAGTGCTCGCTTTAATCTCATTCAAACGTTCTGTTATATAGTCTGTTACAACCTGTTGCTCACGGATTTCCTTTTCATGCCACTGCTGCTTGCCATCATTGGATATTGTTCCGGCAAGTGATATTGTGGAGTAAGATCCGGATTTTTTCTGAAGAAGAATTTCGGGTGTGCAGCCAATCCATGTCTCTCCGTTTGGCAAATGTAGAAGGTAGGCAAATTCATAGCTGTCTTTAGAGTCTATGTTTGTGAAAATCTCAAAAACAGATTTTTCGGTCTGTATGTTTTGTTTTGCTGACAGTACAATTTTTGCTGCCTCTTTTGACTTTCCCCTTTGC